>CAIVHU010000044.1 GCA_903905735.1 uncultured beta proteobacterium | reverse complement strand
CATACGCTCGACCGCCAGCGCGCACTGCGCCTCGGTGCCAAAACGGCGAAAGAACTCGGGCATGGGCATCCCGCGCTGGAACTGGATTCGGTTGGTGGGCATCGCGACGACTCCGTCTGTGGATGCCCTCAGGATAGACCTATGACTGGCTCATGGCGTGCGCTACTGGTGGGTTGCTGAGCTTGGTACCGAATCAAGAGAAACTATGGCTTCGACGTTGCAATTGACGATCCAGCCAATTTGGAGCGGGCGATATCAACTTACACGCACATCCGAAATGCTGTATTTCACAACGGCAGGTTTGTCAACGATGTGAACATAAATAATTCTATGGTTCAGCTAAGTGCTTCAAAATACCTCTACCATATTCAGATGCTTGTTTGCCTCACAGTTTTAAAGTCAATTGATTTCGACGACAACCATACAAACTGGAACGCTTGGCGAGATCGCCAATTGAGGACATGATCGCGTGAGCGGCTGTGTTCTTTTCCGGGGGTCTTTCCGGGGGCCTGGTCTTTCAATCACGTTGAGGTCAGGCCTTGCCTTTTGCCTAAAAGAGAAAACTGGCGCCAGAAGTAAGCGTAGGGGTGGCATTGCCTTCTACCTCTACGAGGAAGCTGGGGTCAACAGACTGGGTTCCGATCTGCCGCTTCCGCTAATTCATAAGCCCCATCTTCGAAACGCGGAACAAGTGTTTTGCCACTGCCTACCATTTCGGCGATCCTCTCTACTCACCGCCCGAGCCACAATGTGAGATCGGGGGCTTTCTGAGCCTCGTACCCCGATCGGGAACCCAGTCAATGGGCAAGCCCGGTTTCGCCACGATGGAGGAATGCGTTTGAATCGCTGCCAACAGCAGTTCAGGACTGCCGAGCAGGCGTCTTGAAGGGATCCAGAATCTCTACGCCGAACGACTTGAAGTCGGCGACATTTCTGGTCACGACCGTCAGCCGATGCACTCGCGCAGTGGCCGCCAGCATCGCGTCTTCATACAGGGCGTCTGAACTTCTGTGCATCAATTTCGCCCAAAGGCGGAAAGCCACGCTGTCCATCGGAATGACGTTGTAGGACCGGCTCAGGAGTTCGAGCCAGGACTCAATCTCCGCTGCTTTGTCGGCATCTTGGTCGCGCGTGAGCTCGATCCCCTTCTGAATTTCCCCCAGCGTGACCGCAGAAATATGCAGATCGACATCTGCGACATCGCTCAACCATTGCAGAACCGCACCATGCGAGCGATTCTTGCGCAACTCTGAAACTACATTGGTATCGAGCAGGTACATCGTCGTCAGTCCAATATTTCGGTCTTTCGACGACGTGCAGGGGTTCGTGCCGGCACAAGAAAGTCGGTTCTGCCCTCGTCCGACAGCAGCAGTTGTTTGATCGAAGGACGCGCGAGTGCCTGAAGTCGTCGCCACTCGTCCATCGGCACCAGAACGGCCGCTTCAGCGCCTCGTTTGGTGACCATTTGTGGTCCCTCGTTGATGCACGCATCGAGAAACTCGCTGAACCGAGCCTTCGCATCTTGTACCGGCCATGATTGCATGGAAGCTCCTGTCTGACTACATTGCTGACCAGTTTAGCACCCCCAGGCGCCAGCGCAACCGGCTGCGCCGTAGTGCGGGTAGCGTGTATTCGATGACGCTGACCTTGACCGCGCGCGCCTGCTGGCGGTTGACGCCGGTATTGCGGACAGGGCACCGTGTTTTGCCGATCGTTTTACCCGACCGCAGACACACGTTGACATCTATACGCCTTAGGCGTATAGTGCCAACATGTTCACCGTTGTCGAAAGCCCGCTCTTCCAGAAGCTCTGGCCACGATACTGGGACGAAGACGAGCGGGCAGAATTCGCAACCTATATTTCGCTGAATCCAGAAGCTGGCTCCGTGATTCGTGGCTCAGGTGGCGTCCGTAAGGTGCGCTGGGTACGCGAGGGATCTGGCAAGTCCGGTGGCGTCAGGATTGTGTACATCGTTCGAAACAAAGCCGGTGAGGTCTATCTG
>CAIVHU010000043.1 GCA_903905735.1 uncultured beta proteobacterium | reverse complement strand
TCCTCCAGGCGCAGCGTCCCACGCTCGCCGTCACCGGTAATTCCACTTTTGCTCATCACCTGCACCCCATCTCGTTGAACATGCAGCTGACGATAGCGAAAACTTCAAGCTATTTCATGCAGGCTTACCGGAAGGACACAAAGTGCCCTGCAGTGATGGCCTTGAGGCGATGCACCACATCCCCGCTGCCCAGATACAGGCGCAAATACTCAGCATACATTGCGTCGTAGATAGCGCTGTGCTGCGGTTGCGGTTGCGGTGCAATTTCACGCTCGACCCGAACCCAGGCATTTATATCTTGCTGCTGCAGCAAACCGGCTGCACGCCCTGCCAAAAATGCGTCGCCATATGCGGCGCCCACGGTGACTTGCGGCAGAACCTGCGTCACACCGGTGATATCCGAGACGAGCTGCAACCAGGTCTGGGTTTGCGCGCCACCGCCCACGCCTTCCAACACGGCACGGAACATCTGCGCGCGTATGGGTCAGGTTAAGCCCGGCGATGACGCCACTGGCTTGCGTGTCATTTATGGGTGTGCGCTCGCCACTAAAGTAAGCGGCATCACCGCCGTGTGCAGCACATTGCCAGCAAGGTCGGTCACTACCGCCTTGCTGCTGTAGGTGCCTACGTCAATGCCGAGAAGGTGCTTTTTCACGGCCCGGCTGCCCCTTGCAAATGCGACGTACTCAGGTTGCGGGTTTGGCGGTGCCGGCCTCGGGTGCCATACCGGCCATGACTTCAAAAACCTTGAAAATGGCCGAGGCATTCTCCTCGCCCCAGCCCATATTCTGCGCCACCTTGTTGAGCTCGTGCACGGTGTTGGACAGCATCACTGGCACGCCGATGGATTCCGAATAGTTGCGGATCAGCTCGGTGTCCTTGACCATGGTGCGCAGATGGAAGGAGACCGCAAAATCGTGGTTGAGCATGGAGTGCCCCGCACCTTCGATGATGGGCGAGCGAAAGTCCGACTCACCCCAGAGCTTGATGAGTTCGGCGCAGTCCAGGCCGGACTTCTTGGCCATTGCCAGTGACTCAGCTAGCGAAGCCAGAATGGCCGACACCAGGTGGTTGCCGCACAGCTTGGCTACGCAACCCGCGCCTACCGCGCCCATGTGGTGCACGGTGGCACCAACAGCGTTGAGCACCGGCAGCGCTGCGGTCCAGGCAGCGGGCTCGGCGCCGCACATGATCCACAACCCGCCTGAGTGCGCCTCGCCCCGGGTGCCATGCACTGGCGCGTCCAGAAACATCGCACCTTTTGCGGCAAAGGCTGCAGCGCTGTCCTTGGCCGTTTGCGGCAGTTGCGTGCTCATGTCGATGAATACCTGGCCTAGTGCCGCATGGGCCAGCAGTCCGTCCGGGCCTTGCATCACGGCATGCAAAGCGGCTTCGTTCCACACCAGAATAATCACATGGCTAGCGCCCTGCGCCGCTTCCTGCGGCGTGGCACACAACACGGCACCGGCCTTCACCAGCGGGGCCGCATTGTCCGGCGTGCGGTTGTAGCAACGCACGCTATGACCCTTGCCCAGCAGGGTCAGACCGACGCCTGTGCCCATGACGCCGGTTCCGATGATTGCGATATTCACGTTGGACTCCTGGATTGCACGACATAGGCGTGCATGGTTTCAATAATAAATAGGGCTACCGTTGCACCTGCATCCTGCAAGCCCACGGTTTTTTCTTGAAAACAAGCGGCCTTGCCATGCTGGGCTTGCATGGCTTTGGTGGCCTCCAACCCGCTACGCGCAGCTTGCTCTGCGTGTTGCAGGGCAAGAGCAAGTGAGGTGCCGCTGCCGCTGGAAGACTCCAGCGAAAGCGCAATCGGGCTCAGCACGTCTAGCAGTGTCTTGTCGCCCAATTGCGCCTTGCCGCGCTCGGCGACGCCTTTAAAAAAGGCCGCCCAGAAGGCACTCATTTCTGCAGTGTCCCAGACCTGTGCGCCTTCCAGCGCCTTGCCGCCGCGCATAAAACCGGTGGCAACCAACGTGCCCATGGTGGACGGTGCGGCCTTGGCAATCGCCATGCCAGCCAATTGCAGGGTCTTGCCGATAGGGTCGGTGGCGTTGTTGCGCACCGACTCGAAGGCGGCAATAAAGGCCTTGTTCATGGTGATGCCCAAGTCACTGTCACCAACCTTGCCGTCCAGTTCAATCAGCGCCTCTCGCTGAGCCGTAAACACATCCCGCAAAGCCTCAAATAGGGCAGGCAGGTTTGCTTTTTCAATGCGGTCCATACTGCAATACCTTAAATCTGCGCCTGCTCAAAGAACGGCGAAGATGCCGGTGCGGCCACCAGGCGTTTGAGTTCGTCATCTAGATACAGAATCGAGATGGAGGCACCGGCCATTTCCATGGATGTAGCGAACTCACCGATATAAACATGGAAGATGGAGACGTCGCGCTCTTTAAGGATGGCGGCCACGCGACGGAATAGCACATACAGCTCTTCCTTGGGCGTGGCGCCCAAGCCGTTGACCAAGACCGCAACTTCATCACCCGACTGCAGGGAACGCTCAGCAAGAATCGGCTTCATCATCTCATCCACCACGGCATCAGCGGGCAGCAGTTGGCCTCGGCGAATACCTGGCTCACCATGTATACCCATTCCGATTTCCATCTCTCTCTCACCAATGCTGAAAGTAGCATGGCCGACCTCAGGGACAATGCAGGGCGTCAGCGCTACACCCATGGTGCGGGTATTTGCCTTGGCCTTGTCGGCCACGCGCTTGACATCGTCCAGTGACATTCCTTCAGCTGCTGCTGCACCGGCCGCCTTGAAAACAAAGAAGATACCTGCCACACCACGGCGTTTATGCTCCTGGCCTGGGGGCGACGAGGCCACGTCGTCATTTCCGACAACCGACAATACCTTAATGTCTTCAATTTCCGCCATCTCGGTGGCCATATCAAAGTTAAGAATATCACCGCTGTAATTGCCATATATGTAGAGCACACCTGCGCCTTGATTGATGGCCTTGGTGACCTCGAACATCTGGTCGCCACTGGGCGACTGGAAGACGCCACCGACGGCGGCACCGTCCAGCAGCCCGGCACCCACATAGCCAAGAAACAGCGGCAGGTGGCCTGAGCCACCGCCGGTGGCCAAGCCGACCTTGCCTGGCACACGCTTGGCCGTCACCATGCATCGGCGGTCGTCGGCCACATAGGTCAACTGCTTGGGGTGGGCACTATAAATGCCGTCCAACATTTCGTCGACAAAATCTTCGGGAGCATTCAAGAATTTTTTCATATGTTTTCCTAAGAATAACTGCGAGGGCCTGCGGCCTCCGCTACTGACACAAGTGCCACACCACCTACCAGCGCCATCGCTATCTCAGCGCTTGCTGCGTACTACAAAAAAGGCTCCTGCCACCAAAATGAATGAGCCCACCACCACGCGTTGCCATGTGCTTGGAACTCCAGCCATGATTAGCACGCTGTTGATCATCACCACCAGAAACACACCCAGCAAAGTGCCCATCACGGTACCGGTGCCACCGGTAATGCGGGCGCCTCCGAGCACAACAGCGGCAATTACATCTATCTCGGAACCCACTAGATCAAACGGGTTGGCCAGTCGGTTGCTACATACATGGATCATTCCGGCCAAGCCCGCCAAGGCACCGGTGTAACTGAATATGAAGAAGTGCACCGCACGGAGGTCGTAGCCCAGGCGTTCAGCAATCACCGAGTTGCCACCCACCGCAAACACAGCCTTGCCTAAAAGCGTACGATTCAAAATCCACCAAGTCAGTAGTGCGACTGCCAGCAGTATTAGCACGAAGGCCGGCAGGATAATGGTATTGCCGCGCGCAGTCTGCAGTGTGAGCAGTGCCATCTTGCCAAAGCCGTCCATCTGCGTTGGCAGATCAATAATCCAGACCGTGCCGACGAAGGTGAGCAACAAACCGCGAAACAGGTACTGCGTACCGATGGTGACTATCAATGATGGCACCTTAAGCGACTGCACCAGAAAGCCGTTAATAAGGCCAAGCAGGCCCCCTCCCACCGTTGACAGAACGAACACCAAAAGGATAGGTGTCGCTGGCTGATACACCACAACTAGCTTGGTGACCGCGTACATAGACAGAGCGGCAATAGCGGTGAACGAGACGTCAATGCCACCCGCTGCAAGAATGACAAAAACGCCCAAGGCAAACAGCCCTATCACTGTGCTGGATCGGGCAATATCAAACAGCGTCGAAATTTGAAAAAAACTAGGATTGACCGTGCCGACGAAGGCTGACAAAGCAATCAGCAGAAACAGTGTGAAAAACTCCGGTCGCCGCTCCAGCCTTTCGCGTAGGCGGCGTCCCAGGCTTGTGGCCTGCATCGCATTACTCACTTTGGGACCCTTTCGCGGTACCGAGCATGGCCCTATACAAATCTTCTTCTTGTGCCAAATCGGCCGAAAACTCTTGCTGCACCAAGCCATCACGCATCACCAAAATGCGGTCAGCATTTTGCAATAACTCGGGAAGGTCGTCGCTGATCATGATGACGCCCAGACCACGTTCGGCCAGCGCTTGTATGGCTTTGTATATGGTGTCCTTCGAGCCCACATCCACGCCCACGGTTGGGCCGTGCAACACCAGCAATTGAGGCTTGATGGTCAACCAACGTCCTATCAGCACGCGCTGTTGATTACCGCCGGACAACGATTGCACAGGCAGGTCTACATTGGGGGTGGCAATGCGTAAGTCATCGACTTGTTCTTGCGCAACAGCGCGCGCCTTGCGTTGGTCCAGCGTGCCAAACGATGTACGCAGATCGTCCAGAATGGCGGCCACCATGTTCGAAAGAATTGGTTTGTCCAGGAATAGCCCTTCACCAAGGCGGTCTTCCGGCACATAGCCAATCCCATTGCGGATGGAGTCAGCCGGGCAGCGCAACTTGAGCGTTTTACCGCACAGGCTAATGGTGCCGCTACTTGCAACCATGACGCCGGCAATTGTCTGGGCTAGCTCGTTGCGGCCAGAATCCATCAGACCAGTGATGCCCAGAATTTCGCCGCGTTTGAGTGTGAAGCTGACTTGTTGAAAATAGCCTCTGTATTCAAGCTTCTGAAGTTGCAGCAAAGTTTCGTCAGATGCGCTGCCATGGCGATAGCGTCTGGCATCGATATCACGCCCGGTCATCAAATGGCTGAGTTGAGACTTGGTGTAGTTGTGGATATCACCCTGCGCCACGCATTCGCCGTCGCGTAACACAATCGCCTGACCGCCAATGGTGTAGCACTCATCCAGCTTGTGCGTCACGAACAACACCGCAACTTCATGGCTGCGCAAGTCGGAGACCACTTGGATCAGGTTATCCACTTCGCGTCTCGTCAGTGACGTGGTCGGCTCGTCCATGATCACCAGCTTGGCTTGGGTGGCGATCGCGCGGGAAATGGCCACCAATTGCCGCACCGCCAGAGGCAAGCTGCCCACAGGCGTAGCGAGAAATTCTGCACTGGTCGGCAGTTTGACTGCAGCCAGCGCGCGCGTAGCGGTAGCGTTCAATTCTGCGTCCCGAATTGGCCGTGCCAATCTGCCCTGAGCTTTCACCAGCTGTTCGGTTAGTGCAACGTTTTCGGCCACCGTGAGGTTGGGAATTAGCGACAAATCCTGGTACACGGTTTCAATACCAGCCGAGAGGGATGCAATAGGGGTTAGTGCTGTATGCGTGAGTCCTTCGATGCAGATATGCCCTTCGTCTGGCGGCTGCGCGCCTGAAATGATTTTGATCAGGGTGCTTTTGCCGCAGCCGTTTTCACCCAACAAGTGGTAAATCTCGCCGCGCTCAATCACGAGGCTCACGCCCCGCAGCGCATGCACGCCTCCGAAGCGTTTATGAATACCAGCTACTTCCAAGAACACAGGCGAACTAGGTACAGAGCGATGTGTTGGTTGGCTCTGTTCGACGGTCATAGCTGCTCTTTAATGGTGTGTCATTCACCCATAATCACTTGGATAACCGGGTGACCATGGGTGAAATCTGGCTTTAGAACAAATAATTTTTGTAGGTGGACTTGTCGGCAATCACCATGGCATTGCCCACAATCAGGTAGCCAACGCCAGGGCCCTTGGTGACAGTGACTTTTTCATAGCCCTTGACACCCAAATTCATGCTATTTGTAAGTGGTTTCTTGTCCAGTAGCAGCTTAGCAACCTTGTTCATTGCCAGGCCGGCATCCTTTGGATCCCAGAATCCTATTGCAGTAATAGCGCCAGATTCAATTAACTTTGCCGAAGGTGTGGCTAGGCCGGTACCCACCACGCAGACCTTGCCAGCCAGACCGGCTTCTTCCACTGCGCGGCCAATGCCGATGACGTCGTTACCTGCAGAGCCCTGAAAACCGGCGATATCGGGGTACTTGCGAAGGATTTCCTTGGCCTTTTCGTAAGTTTTGTTGGCATCGTCAAACGACTCGTTCTTGGCATCCACCAGAGTCATACCCGAGTGTTTCTTTGCATTTTCAGCACCAGCCTCCACCCATTGGATATGAGTGCGACTGCCCAGCGAACCAACAAAGGAAGTCCACTTACCCTTGTTACCCATACAGGAAGAGAGCTTCTCGTTCAGTGCCACACCGTAGGCAGCGTTATCAAAGGCTTCGATGTCTGCATTCGTATTCTTTTGGGTGTCCGCTTCGTGAGTGACCACCACAATACCGCGGTCCATGGCTCTTTTGAGGGCGCCTTCGATCACCGTCGGGTCCATTGGCACCACGGCCAAAGCGTTGACTTTACGGGCTATCAGGTCGTCAACAATCTGGAGTTGTTGCGCCGCATCTGCTGTGGCCGGGCCGCTCTGACTAGCATTCACAGTGGGCGTCGTGGCAGCGTACTCTTTCACGCCCACTTCCATACGGTTGAACCATGGGATACCACTGATTTTGACTACGGTTGCAATCGTCGGCTTCTCTTGCGCATTCAGGACACCAACCGAGGCGGCGAGCAAAACGGCAGCAATGGCGGCATGGACTGGCTTGTGTTTCATTGGAGTCTCCATCTAGATAACCCTCAGGAATGGCTCTTGGGTGCAGGAGGGGACTGCATCCAAGAGATGAGTTGCAAGCCCTTTTCTCGAGCCCTGGCAAACAGTTCGTAGCGACCAAAGGCCAAAAAGATCAGCAGCAGTGCGCCCCAGGCGCAGTCGCGGAAAAAGTTCGATACCGCCAAAAAATTGAGCATGCTGGAAAGCAATTGCAAAGCGGTAGTCGAGAGAAGCAGACAGGTCATGCGGCCATACCCCCCCTCGGGCTTAACGCCGGCCATAACGGTGATCAGAATGGCAATTAGCAGATATGACTGACCGTAGTCCCACTTCACATTCACGGTGCGCGAGGCAATCAGCACCCCTGCCACACCTGCCATTACTCCACACAGGCCGTAGGTAGTAATCAGTAACCGATCTTGAGCAAATCCTGCGAAGCGGGCCGCCTTGGGGTTGGTACCCATCAGGAAAAGACGAATTCCAAACGGACTGAACTTCAATACCGCACCCACTAGCAGGGCGATTGACAAATAGATCAGAAACGAAATCGGCACTCCAAACCATAGGCCACTGCCGATTTTCATGAGCAGGTCCGAGCTACCCACACGCACGGAAGGCCCACCCGACACAACCACGGCTAAACCGGTAAACAACAATTGCGTTCCCAGAGTGCAAAGGATCGGGGTTAACCCTAGGCGTGAAATCAACAAACCGTTGACCACACCCCCAACCAGTCCTGTGCAAATGGCAATGCAGGTAAAGGCCAACGTGAATAGAACCGGTGCCTCGTCCACCTTTACATATAGTGCCACCACCGTTGCGGAAAAAACTCCAGATAGATTGGCCAACGCAATGCCTGACAAATCGATGCCTCCATTGCCAGAACTCATGGCCAGCATCACCCCGATGGCCAATAGGCCCAGCTCAGGCACCTGCGACGCCATGGACTGTAAGTTGTAGGGATCAATGAAGGCACCCTTAGACAACAACGACGCACTCAAAAGTACTAGCAGATTAATGCCAATCAGAAAGACCAGTTGAGGATCAGCTTTGGACTTCATGCGAAGACCCGTTCCACCCGCAATAAGTGGAAAAGGTGGCAATCGAGAGAATTTAAAACAATTTTATTGAACACGATATCCAACTAAACGTTTAGTGAACTATGAATACTGAAACTCCACTTTAGTCTTTTGTTTTATGCAAAACATCAGGGTCTACCCTAACACGGTATAAACCCTAGTCGATCAAAATCCTTCTTAAAATAACAAAACGTTTACTAAAAATAAGCTACTAAGCAAGTAATTCGTTATAGCGCGGTTCTTTGGATCTAGCGCGATGCATTTCAGTACTAACGGTTGTGTCCTGTCAAAGGACATGGACTTGTTTCGATAATTGCGAACTAAATTTGGATGGAAAATACATGGCTTCAACGGTCAAGGATGTAGCCAAACTCGCTGGTGTTTCCGCTACTACTGTGTCACTGGTGATGAATGGTAAATCCGGTATCTCGCAGGAAACCCGTTCTCGTGTGATGCACGCGGCGAAGTCATTGAAGTACAGCCAGCGCAGCGCTCGTGCTGGCAGGGACGAGGCGTTGGGCACATTGCGTTTTTTGAAGATCGCCAAACACGGCCACACCGTCAACCGCGACCACAATACATTTATCTCGGATTACATTGACGGCATGTCACGCGAAGCCAGTGCATGTGGTTACAAGCTCGAAATAGTCAGCTTTGAAGGGGAAACCATTGAGTCTATTGTTTCCTCACTGGCAGGCACCAGTGTGGACGGTCTGGTCGTGCTGGGCACGGAACTAACCGAACTTGACATCAAGCTACTGCAGGCTGTGCCCACTCCACTAGTGGTCATCGACTCATTCTTCGATGTGTTGGAGTGCAACTTTGTCAACATGAACAATAAGGATGCGGTCTATAAGATCATTGCTTACTTTGTGGAGTGCGGGTTCAAGAACATCGGTTTTATTGCAAGCAATGTCCAGACAGTGAACTTTCAATTGCGTAAGGACGCCTTTGTCGAAGGCATGAAGGCCTTCGGACTTAACTTCAGTACACGCAATATCGTCACCGTCGATTCCACCTATGACGGTGCCTACCAAGATATGCTTTCCAAACTGAACAATGGTTTGGTGGTTCCGGAATGCTACTTTTGTACTAACGACATCATCACATATGGATGCATCAAGGCACTGCGGGAATTCAATGTACGCATACCGCAGGATATATCTGTAATCGGCTTTGACAACCTGCCCATGAGTGCCACCATGGAACCACCGCTCACCACAATTGATGTGTCGAAGAGCAAGATTGGCTATCTGGCGATCCGCCTGCTGGACGAATTGATTGATGCGGATGAGAAGCAGCCGGCTGTGAAGATTTTGGTGGGTGCCAATTTAGTGACACGCGACAGCGTAGCGCCGACGGTTCTTCATTCGTAAGTACCTTCTTCTTTTGTGTTCTGTCGTTTCCTTCCAACGCCTAATTCTGGTTACCCGCCGCCTTCGTCCAAATTCTGGCCTTTCGCACCGACCGACTGCTTTGCAGAAACGGACTGTGCAAAGGGTTCCTTTGGAGCACTCAATCCCAAGGTCGGGACCTGGTCGTCAGGAGTAAGCCAATTCCCCAATCTGTGTGCCCGAAACTTGACGTTGGTCATTCATCAAATTGGGTGACCATACTGCTGTCGGTCGCAGCCGCGAACAACGTGCCCGCATCGGACACACTTTAAAGTGAAGACCTGTCGTTCGCCTCCATGAGGATGGAAGCCAAAGCAGCCACCCAGATATTGATTTCAATTTTCTGAGTTTTGCGGTGCCTGTGCGGCGTAACCAGTCATCTAGGCTACCCCTGCGGATTGGACCTCTCAACCAGAAGCGTGCGGACGACGGTGCGGTTATGGCACAGAGGAGACTTCGCCCCAAAACCGGGTCGGCTCAGCTGCTAGCGCACGACTTGACAGTCGCTGTCAAATGGGCCGTTTCGCGCAGCGAGGTTTTCAGTACTTTGCCGTAGTTGTTCTTGGGCAGGCTATCGATGAAATAGTAATGTTTGGGGCGTTTGAAACGGGCGATCTGCGCCAGGCAATGCTGATCAAGCTCACTTTGCCGCAGACACGCGTCGGCCTGCAACACCACGAAGGCGACCACTACCTCGCCCCACTCGGAGTCGGGTGCCCCCACCACTGCAACTTCCGCAACGCCTGGGAGTGTCAGCAGCGCTTCTTCGACTTCGCGCGGGTAAATATTGGAGCCACCGCTGATGATCAGGTCCTTACTTCGGTCTTTAAGCGTCAAAAACCCGTCACTATCCAGACAGCCGACGTCGCCGGTGAACAACCAGCCGTCCCGGATGGCCAGCTCGCTGGCGTGCGAATCACGCCAGTAACCGGCCATCACGCTGTCACCTTTGACTAACACTTCACCCACCTCGCCCAGCGGTACATCCTGGCCCTGCTCGCTTGTCACCCGCACCTGCACTGGCGTTTGCGCCACGCCCACCGAGGCCAAGCGTTCCAAATAACGCGGGTGCGTCGCGCCACCCAGTAGTTCACGCGATAGGGCAGTCGCCACCATGGGTGTTTCACCCTGGCCGTAAATTTGCACAAAGCGCGGCCCCATCACGCGCAGGGCGCGCTGAATATCAGCTAGGTACATCGGAGCGCCGCCATAGACGATGGTTTTGAACGACCTGGCCGACTCTTGGACACTGATGCCGTGGTCTTGTGCATGGTCCACCAGCCGTTTGACTATGGTCGGTGCCGCAAAGGTGGACAGCGGCCCGAGTTCCAGCCCGAGGGCAAACAACTCGGCCGGGTCAACACCCCCCGAGACTGGCACCGTGTGCCGTGCCCCAGCCATGACGTGCGGAATGGCGTAGATGCCAGCGCCGTGAGACATCGGTGCTCCATAAACAATAGTATCTGAACTGCACACTGGGTCCACATCCACAAAATAAGTTAATCCCATGGTCATTAGGTTTCGGTGCGTCAGCATCACGCCCTTGGGTCGACCGGTGGTGCCGCTGGTGTAAAACAGCCAGGCCAAGTCACCCAATTCACGCGGCGTGACAGGAGCGTCCATGGCATCAAGGGCGGGGGCGAACAGCTCATCTGCCTCGGCGCTTTCAATATCGATCTGCCGCGCCAGACCTGCCAGTGTGTCTGGTGCCACATCACGGGTGACAAAGGCCCAGCGCGCCTGGGAGTTGTCGATGATCCATTCGACTTCGCGACTGTGCAACTTGGCATTGACCGGCACCACCACCAGACCAGCCCACCAGGCTGCCCACAACACCTCCAGATAACGTGGATGGTTGCGCATGAACAGCAACACCCGATCACCGGGCTCAAGACCCGCTTGCCGCATCACCTGTGCCAAACCAGCGCTGCGGGCTGCCCACTGGCCGTAACTGGCATGCAGCGAGGTGCCGCTAAACACCGCCGCGCGCTCTGGCTGCAAGTGGGCCTGACGGATCAACAAATCAACAAGTCCCATGAATCGACTCCAAGCAGGGAAGACTCGCCCTGATGTTCCAAAAAGTAGCGACGAATTTTCAACCCGGCTGCAAAGCCAGCTCTTTCTGCCGTTGTTGGTAGAACATCTGAAAATTGATTTCCGATAAATGCACCGGCGGAAAGCCGCTGCGGGTCATGGCATCTGCCACGTTCGCCCGAAGGTAAGGGTACAGAATGGTCGGGCACCCAATGCCCAGTACCGGGTCAAGTTGATCAGCGGGCATATTGCGAATTTCAAAAACCCCCGCCTGCTTGGCCTCCACGACAAACGCTACTTTGTCCTGAATATTGGCGGTCACCGTCACGCTGACCGTAGACTCAAAAATGCCTTCGGCCTGTTTCACCGCATGGGTTGAGATCGCCACCGCCACGGCTGGAGACGCTTCCTCAAGAAAAATGGCTGGCGAGTTGGGCTGATCCAGCGACAAACCTTTGAGGTAGACACGTTGAATCTGAAATACGGGTTGTGGGTTGTTGTCAGGCATAAGTAACTTTGATCAAACAGAGAGTATTCAGGAAGATGGACGGGATCAGGTTAAACACCTGACCCCGCAAACGGACTTAGTTGGCCTTTTCTGGCAAGGGCAGGTGCACCCATTCCTTGTAGAAGGCCTCGATATCAGGCTCAAACTCATGCATCACCGGATACCACGGAGTCGGTGCTTCCACATCATGCATGGTGCCGCAGGTCGGGCAGTAGTACTCGCGGTAAACCTGCCAGTTGGTGTCGGGTGCCATCATGGCTGGATAGACCTCGTGCATCGCTTCTGCGTTGTCCCGCACGTAAATCAATGCTTCGAGTTTCCAGTTCTTTCGGTAGTCACCAAACTCGTGGCCACAACTGCATTTGGTGACCCACTGCTTGGTCGTCTTGTTTTGCGCGATGAAGAGGTGCAGGCTGATCGGCAGAATGATCTTGTCATCCCAGGGCAACTTGGACTGCAGCGTGTTGAGGTACATGCTGAAGCGGCCTTCGTCCTTGGGCATGGAAAGCATGCGCATGGTGGTTTCCCAGTCCAGCTTGCCTTCCACCAGATAGTTCACTTGCTCTTGTGTGTAAACAGACATTTTTAATCTCCAAAAAATTAGGTCAACAGGAACCAGGGGCAAGCCCCCGGCCACCAATCACTCTTCCACCAGGGTCACGGTGCGGACATCGGGCAACTTCGACAGGTCCATCCGGTAAGTCGAGCCAAACGACGGCACACCCAGTTCGGATTCCGGCAACTCCCAGTCGGATGGCAGGTCCCAGAAGCTCTTGAATTCGTCCTTGAACTTGACGCTCAGGCCAAAGCTGGTGGCAAACATGTGGCGCACCTGGATCGAGGCATGCTTGGTCATGATGCGGGCGCGCTCTTCCTTCATCCAGTCACGGGTGGGAATGGCGCGGGCAATGCGTTCCCGGCGAATGACTCGGCGGCGGGTCGCCGTCTTGGCGACATCCACGATCCAAACCTGCTCATCGTCTTGCGAAATCACCACGCCGTAGACCTTTTCGGCGTACTCAGGCAACACGAAACGGCTATTGATGTCGGTCTCAACCGAGGCGCAATCGCGGTCCAGTGGATCGCCAAAGCCGGGGCCACCACGCATGTAGTTCAGGTACAAATCGTGGTTTTCGAAGATGGCTTCAGTGGTGGTGCACTGCTGATCCCGCTTGACATGCGCCGTGGCGCTGATGTGGTGCTCGTAGGTTTTGTCTTCAGGATTGCGGTCCGCCCCCAGCGGCAGGGTGTCGCCTTCCCGGATGCGCGCTGCCAGGTCGGTGTTGTGCGCCTCAAAGCGGTAGCCGGTGGCCGACGGGTAACCGCCCATCAGGCCCCAGTCACTGTTCATGTAGCCATTGCCCATGAAGTACATGCTCCAGTCCTGTGCCTTCCACACCATGCGCAGGGTTTCAAAGCCGCAGCCACCGCGAAACTTGCCGTAGCCGCCCGAGTTGGTCTTGACGTTGCGCCCCATGTAAAGCAGCGGCTCGGCCATTTCCCAGATCTCGATGTCACCCATATCGCCTTCCGGGTTCCACACCGCCGCCGCATGGTTCAGACCATCCTTGATGGCACAGGCACCTGTGCCACACGCCGCTGGCTCAAAGCTGTTGACGGCGTGCGCTTCGCCATCCTGGTTCATGCCACCCCCTTGCAACCAGTTGGAAGTATTGGCATTGCCGGCATTGACTTCTTCCAGGTAACCCCGGGCAAAGTAAGACTGACTCATGCCACGCCAGATGCCGCTCCAACCTGACACCAGAAAGTGCCAGGCATAGGCGTGCGCCGTGCGCCGGTCATCCGGATTCATCCAGGTGCCCTTGGGCAACTTGAATTCAGTGGCGTAGTAGGCGCCATCGTTGATGCGGGCAGTGGGCACCAGCGTCTGTGTCAGCATCACCCAAATTCCGCTGGTGAAGGCCACCTGATTGGCATTGAAGCTGTGCCAGCCCCAACGGCTGGCCCCTTCAAAGTTTAGCTTCCATGTGGCATCCGGGCGAATCGTCATTTCACACGGCGCATGCATGATGCTGTTCATCTTGCCGAACTCCGATGCCAGGCTCATGTCTGGATGGTCATAAGGAATGTCCACAAAGGCCACCCGGCGGTAGACCCCAGGGACGGTCATCGCTTTAAGGCGTGCCTGCAGGCCTCGGCGACCCTCCTCAATGATCTCGTGGGCAAAGCGGGTGTAGTTCTCGATGCCCTCCGCTTCCAACACCTCTTCTACCAACCGGCGAATCATGTGGCAACCGGCAATCCGGGTGCGTTCATCCAGGATCCAGTACTTAGTGGTGCGCACATTGCGCTGGCTCTCGTGCAACCAGTCGCGCAGCGGTTCGTCGTTGATGCCTGTCTTGCGACAAGTCACTTGCAGGCCGTCACCAAAGCGTGAGACCTGGCCGGTTGACATAGAGCCGGGGGTCATGGCACCGAGGTCAATCACGTGCGTCACACCGCCGACCCAACCGACCAGTTTGCCTTCCCAGAAAATCGGCACGATGGTGGCAATGTCGCAAGGATGCACGTTGCCAATGGAGCAATCGTTGTTGGTGAACATGTCACCCGGGTTGACACCGGGATTCATTTCCCAGGCGTTTTCGATCATGTATTTGATCGCCGCGCCCATGGTTCCCACGTGGATGATGATGCCGGTGGAGGTCAGGATGCAATCGCCTGCCGCGTTGTACAGCGTGAAGCACAACTCGCCTTCCTGCTCCACGATGGGGGATGCGGCGATTTTCTTGGCCGTTTCACGGGCATGGACCAAACCCCCGCGGATTCTGGAAAACAGTTTCTCATAGGTGATCGGATCCGACTCCTTGAACTCCAGCTTTTCCAGGCCGTTGTAGTAGCCGGTTTTGAGGGTGCGCGCCAGCACCTCATCGCGATGTTGCTTGAGCGTCTTGCCGTTGCCGAGCAGGTCCGGCAAACCAATTTCTTTTCGTGTCATGGTGTTCATGATGGATCTCCTTACTTGACTTCTTTAAGATGGAACAAACGATGAGCATCGCAGTAGGTTTCGAACCCGAAGGGCACGATGAAGGTGGTCGAAGGCGACTCCACAATGGCCGGTCCGACCACATGGTTGCCCGCTTTGAGGGCTTCCATGGACCAGATCTGCGCATTCCACCATTTCTTGTGGCGGTAGAACGGGCGGCTACCAATCTTGGCTGATTCAGGTGGCAGCGGGCCCGCATCGGCTTCCTCGGGAAGTTCGGGTTTGGTTGAAATCACGCTGCCACGCATGATCGCGCCGGTGACGCCAAAGCCCAGTTCTGGTGAGCTGGCTGACGAGGCGTAGACCCGTGCATAGGTGTCGTCAAAGGCCTTGACCATCTTGTTCCAGTCGTCCAGGGTGGAGGCGCTGGCTATCGGCGAACTGATTTCCAGGTCGTTGAGCTGCCCCATGAACTGCATGCGATAGCCTGGGCGCAGCAAGACATCTTGCGGCTTGAAGCCGTTGATGACAAATTCCTCGATGACCTTGGCTGACAGTTCGGCCCATGCTTCAGTCAAGGTCTGGCAGGCCCCGATTTTTTCGTCATCGGTGGCGTTGGGGCCGACACCCACATCCACGCTCTTGTCGTAGCGGTACTCATACTCGGCACAAGCGCAGCCGAAGGCCGAGAAGCCGGCGGCCCAAGCCGGCACCACCACGTCCTTGAAGCCCAGACCTTCGGTGTAGCCATAGGTATGCACCGGGCCAGCACCCCCGTACGAGAAGCAGACAAAGTCTGCCGGGTTATAGCCCTTGGCACTGATCACCGAACGCATGTATTCACGCAGGTTCAGGTCCAGCAGTTCGATCACCCCGGCTGCGGCGTCTTCCACCGTCAAGCCCAATGGGTCGGCGATTTGTTCCTTCAGGTGTTTTCGCGCGCGTTCAACATCGAGCTTGATGGCGCCGCCGAGGAAATTGTCAGGATTGAGGTAACCCAACACCACGTGACAATCCGACACTGACACGGTGTCCAGGCCACTCTCGGCCCAGCACATGCCAACCCGATAGCCCGCACTATCGGGGCCAAGCTTGATGGCTTTGCTGTACGGATCAATGCGGATGAAGCTGCCGGCACCGGCGCCCACCGAGTCCATCGCCACCAGGGGCAAAGACAACACCAGACGCGCCATGTCCGGGTCTGACTGAATCGCAAAGTTGCCTTTGGTAATGATCGCCATGTCAAAACTGGTGCCGCCAATGTCGCTGCAGGCGATGTTGTCGTAGCCCAGTTTTTCTCCGAGGAACTTGGAGCCAATCACGCCGCCAATGGGTCCCGACACAATGGTGCGTGCCAGTTCTTTGGCTTTCCAGCCGATGGTCCCACCGTGCGTGGCCATCACACGAAGGTCAAACTTGGCACCGTGTTTCTTGAAACGATCACTGACTTTTTTCAAGGTGGCGCGTGACGGCTCTGCCGCATAGGCTTCCAGAATGGTGGTGTTGGTGCGGTGTGTTTCCTTGCGCGACGGGTAATAGTCCACCGTCGCAAACACCGGAATGTCAACACCCATCGTCTTCAACTCCTCAAGGCAGATGTCACGTGCACGCAATTCGCTATGCTCGTTCTTATGCGATTGCAGCAGGCTGATGACGATGGCCTTGGATCCGCGTGCCACTAATTCACGAGTAGCAACTCGCACCTCATCTTCACGTAGCGGGATCACCACTTGGCCCTGGACGTCGGTACGCTCGGTCACACCACGGGTACGCGACAGCGGCACGAGTGGTTCATCGTAGCGGTGGCAGTTCAAATGGATACGTTCTTCAAGCGCGTACCCCAAATAACTCTGGATGGCACGACCCATGGAGTGGATGTCTTCAAAACCGCGGTTGCACATCAGCCCAACGTCCAGCCCTTTGCGCTGCACCACTCGGTTCAGCATCGCGGTACCCGAATACACGCAGGTCAGAAGTTCCGGAAAAACGTCATCCACCTGTCGATCCCACTCCGACAGCGCGTCGATCGAGGACTCGTAGATGGCCTGGGACTCGTCCCCAGGATTACTTTGCGCCTTGCCGACGACGAACGAGCCGTCCTTCCTGACAAAAAAGGTGTCAGTCATCGTGCCCCCGGCATCGATGCCCATCACCTGGACCGGTGAACTTTGAACTTGCATATAGGTGTCTCCTCATTGGGTTATTGCAGTTCGAAAACGCTGTCATTGCGCATGGACTCCATGGCACTGGCGGCGGATCGAGCGAGCAGAATGTTTCTGCCCGCAGCATGTATTCCGCAAAGCGCGTGCCAATCACATCGCAAACTCTGAAAATGACTTGCTCCCCCAATGAGAGCGCTGAAATGTGGCGCCGATGAACCCGCTTCTTCAATGGAGAAAAGCAACTGAAATCCGGACGGCTGTCCGGCATCCGATTGAATATCGAACGGGGGTATACCCTCATGCATGGCGCATCTTGTGAACGTGAAAATAGTCGCCGCGATAGTCGGGCAATACATCCTGACATGGGGCTTACCAGAAGGAGGCAAATTTGGCCGATTACGAACTGCACCAGCGTCTGTCCAATCCGCAGAACAACCGGACGATCATGGCGGCGTGGGACCGTTTTTTGTCTGGGGATACGCCACCACCCAATGCCTTGCGATGTCTGATTGACGATTCCTGGCGGCGCTGTCTGGAGGTGCAGGTGGACCCCTCACGCAAGCGGGCGGCGTCCCCGGTCAATGAGTCGATCCTGACTTCGCTGCAGCACCAACATCGTGAGTTGCTGCGTGCCGGCAAGCCGGTGATGGCCCTGGCCAGGGACTTTCTGGCCCAGAGCGAGACGATCATGATTCTGACCGATCCGAACGGCATGATTCTGGGTGTCGAGGGTGATCCGCGCGCCCTGGAGGCGGCAGGCTCCATTCACCTGATTGCGGGGAGTTGCTGGAGCGAGGAGCTTTGCGGCACCAACGCCATTGGCACCGCCCTGTCAGTCGGGCAGCCGGTGCAAATCCATGCTGCAGAGCATTTTTGCGAGGGCATCAAGGAGTGGACCTGCTCAGCCACCGTCATCCGTGACCCGTATGACGGCAAGATACTGGGGGCCATTGATGTCTCTGGTCTTGACAGGACCTTCAGCCCCCAGAGTCTGGCTTTGGCTGTGACCACCGCCAGCCGCATCGAGAGTCAGCTGGCCAAGCTGGAGTTGGATTTTCGGTACCAGTTGCTCGATCACGGCACCGCCACCATGGCCAACACGACCGACGGCGTGATCATTTGTGACCGCCGCGGTTACCCAATCAAGGCCAATGAGCTGGCAAGTGCCGCACTGCTGGCCCGGGGAATCCCCTTCAATCTGAAAAACACCACCCAGATTCCGACCCTGAGCACCGGAACCTTTGCACCATCCACACCTGCCACGGCTCCCGACTGGTTGCGAGCAGACTGGCTTGAGCCGATCCTGGATGGCGGGGAGCGGATTGGCACCTTGCTGACCATTCCTGCGCTGCAACCCAATGGCGTGGTGTCGAGCTGGAGCCGAAAAGCCAAGCCAACTCATGAGATCCGGTCGCACGATGTCAAAGGCTTCGATGCGTTGATAGGCCGCAGCGAAGCGCTGCTCCAGGCCATCCAGAAAGCCAAGATGCTGGCCAAGTCCAACGTACCGGTGCTCCTGCTCGGCCAGACCGGCGTCGGCAAGGAAAACTTTGCCCAAGGCTTGCATCGGTTTGGACAAATGGATGAGCGACCTTTTGTTGCGCTCAACTGCGGCAGTCTGTCACGCGACCTGCTTGCCAGTGAACTGTTTGGTCATTGTGAGGGCTCCTTCACCGGTGCGAGACGTGGGGGCATGATAGGTAAGATCGAGGCGGCAAATGGCGGCACTTTGTTCCTTGATGAGATCGGTGAAATGCCGCTGGAACTTCAGCCGCATTTCCTGCGGGTTCTGGAAGAGGGCGAGATTTATCGCATCGGCGAAACCTCACCACGGAAGGTGTCTTTCAAGCTGGTGTCTGCTACCAACAGAAATTTGCGCGACGAGGTGGCCGAAGGGCGCTTTCGCATGGACCTGTTTTACCGGGTATCTGTCACCAGTATCCGGGTTCCGTCCCTGATTGACCGCAAACAGGATATTTCCCTATTGGTGGCACATTTTCTTGGATTGCTTTCGGAGAAGTATGGGGGTAAACCCAAGCGGTTTAGGACCGAAGTTCTGGACGCGTTTGAGAACTACGCTTGGCCAGGCAACGTCAGGGAATTGCGCAATGTGGTGGAGAGCATGTTTCTAATGGCACAGGGCGACATCATCGGCCTGGAAGACTTGCCTACCGAAATTGAACCTATGACGATCCTTCAAAGTGCCGTAGAACAGATGCCTGCGGTTCCGGAAATGAGCAAACTGGAAGACTTGGAGTTGGCGTTGATCCGCAAAACGATAGCTCAGGATGGCGGAAATCTGACCTTGGTCGCCAAGCATCTTGGTATCGCAAAAAGCACGCTCTACCTCAAGCTTAAGAAGTTCGGTCTCTTCTTGTCCGAACCTTCACCTGTTACTCCAAAGTTCTGATTCACCGAGACGAATGGCGGTCAACGGCAATTGAAAAGAGAGTGAACAGTTGAGGCGGTGTCTCGGCCCGGTTCATCACTGCAAACCACACCATCACCAACACCCAGGAACCTACACGGCTGTGAAGCCCAATCAGCAGCAAAAGCCAAGCCACGCCGGACTCTTCTCGCCGTACCAAACGGGGGCGGAATTCTTGAGATTTGGTTTGAGCCGACAAGAGAGGGCTAAATCTTAGTCAATCAAAACGGTAACGCAGCCAGAACAACCGCCCGGGGCCTGAGAATGCTATAGCCTTCGATGCGGCCTGCATCCGGATCTTGGTTTGCCCAGTGAACGCAAAAGACAAATTGACTCGAATGTCTGGATCTGGTCGTTGCCAAGTGCAGCGACCTTCGAAATCGCCACCAGCTTACGGACCGTAAGGCGGGCGGGGTGAACGTCGGGTATCGATCTGGCATTTCGGGCAGACCTATGTCATCAGCAACCGCTGCACAACAGCGACCAAGGTCATACTCCGCTGTTACGAACTGAGTGACCGGTATCAAGAATTTAGTTCGCCCAATGACGGCAATAAGGCAACAGGTCCCAATGTCGGCACCTGGTCGATAGCCGGTACCCGCTTTGACGAAATGTTCGCCACTTTGCTGCCTGTCGGTTCTTGGTTGCCAACGGCTGCTATAGAGCAGGCAGATCGCAAATCTCTAGGACCGGAATCGCTGCGATGCGGGTCCACAGGATTCTCCATTGCCGACGTTCAAATTTGACGGTCAGCGTCCTGGGATGTTGGCTGACTCCAGAAGACTGACAAGAGTCATTCGACTTCACGAATTGCTTGCTCCATTGCAGAAGTTGGAAAAGTGGCTCACCAGTCGGCAAAGTGGCGACGCTTTCACTATCTGGACCACTCGGACTCGACCAGAAGCAAGTGCTCAGAAACATCGGTCCTTTGCGCCTGACCTTTGCCAGCCACTTTTCATTTAAGCCAAGCTGAAGCGCTGGCACCAAGGCCTGACTCACTATGGAGCGATACTTCGTGGCAAACGCCTATTTGAGCGGAGTCTGGGAGAAGTAAATTGCTTCGGTTGCTTTTAAAAGTTGTACTGTGGGGATTTTTGGTGGTTGGCGCGTACTGGAGCGTCAAATTCGGGATGGCCTACCGGACGGCACACTTAATGGCTGATTGTTTAACGCCTGAGGAGCAGGAATTACTTCACGACCAATCCCAATCAGACGCTCGTTGGTTGATTTCAGTTAAGGGTTTCACTTGCTACAAGGCCAAGCAAAACTTCGCTGACCGCCTGTTCTTTACGGTGCCAGACCGCTGGTTAGACCCTACGCCGCCTGCGCCCTAGGGTAAATCCTCAACCGGGTCGGGAGACTGATTCGGGCAAGCATCGAAGTCATTGAGTGGCGTTTGAAGTGCATCCAAATTCATGAAATTAGCCCACCCCGAAGCTGGTATTCGTGGCCGGCAGCAACCGCTGCGATGCGGGTCCACAGGATTCTCCATTGCCGACGTTCAAATTTGACGGTCAGCGTCCTGGGATGTTGGCTGACTCCAGAAGGCTGTTTGCGGTTATCCGTAATGCTCCAAAGCAGCCGCTCAAAATGTAGTTTTAACGTGAAAGCTCAGGGACGCGCCGCTTGCGGCGCGTCCCGCTGGAGTGGAATGTTAGGCATTTACCTCCTTGGGTGGTGGTAGCGCCAATTGGCCAAGCAGAGATAGCCAAATAAAAAAACACCAAGACAGAACCCAACTACATAAAACAAGCGCTTCAGTTCAGGCAATGGTGCCATCACTCCGGCCATCTCACCAAAGAACCATCCGACAGGTGCAAAGAGCAAGACAGGGGTCATAGCCAACATAGCGATTCCCTCTCCAAAATGCGAGCGCAGGGGCAGATAAAGCAGAGGCAGGAGAGAAACCACTGTCAGAAATATCCAGTCTCGCCTGTCAATTTTCCATTGGATTCCCAGTCTCATCGCCTATACGCCTAACGAATTTCTAAACGGTCAAATTGAATCAAACTATAGCCCACTGGACCACGCAATTGAACGGCGGCTCCCGCTGCACAACCGACTTCAGTTTCAGGCTGGAAGCGGTAGTAGAAATTTTCCGATTGCAGTCACTCAAAATGGAGTAACGGTTTAACGTTTGAGGTAACCGGCCGCAGCCACGGACGGCTTGCGGTAGCGAGAAGGGCCTATTTCTGCGGTCCGGTTAACCGATGGGTTAGGTGATACTGACGATACTTGCCGCATGTCTATTTCGATGGCTATTTTGGCTTCTGGAGTTGAGCGCATGGCAGCAATATTGCTGCCAGTGAGATACCAAGAGACCACTTGCCGAGCAGCGGGAAAGTAACAACAGCAAAAGCGAGACTTGGTAGCAAAAGAATGGCGAATTTTTTCCCGTTGAAAGTCATGTCAACCAAGCCATTGCAGCTTGGACAATGCCTTTCTTTCGAGGAACGCTGGTTCTGCCATTCCTTTCCGAACATTTTGATTTCAGCCTGACAGTGAGGGCACTTCATAGATCACCTAACGTAATTTACACCGCGAAACCTGCGGGATAATCTGGGCACTGCCAGATAAATTGGTCATAAATTCCCCTGAGAATGGCTTGCAGCCTTGCTTGCAGCGGTTTTACCTAAAATTTATACAGGTATAAAAATTCCGACAAACCCCGCAATCGGATTTGCCGCGATTCTAGGTAGCAGGCTGGTTCTTTCTCAAACTGGACCACCCACTTGAACGACCGCAACCGCTGCATACCCGGTTTCGGTTTTGCTCCAGATCGGGCGTTCACTTGCACGCATCGCAGACAAGCCGTGCGCTAAATAGCGTTGGGAAGTGTCTGTGCCAAAAAGTCAAAGACCGAACGCATGAGTTGGCTGGTGCGTATCTCACGATGTACCACAAGCCACATCGGCAAGGGCGGGATTCGCAACATGTCAGGCAGCACCTGCACGACATCGGCATCTGTGCGCGCCATGTAACTTGCTACAAACCCAATGCCAAGACCCGCGCGCACCGCCTGCCATTGCACAATCAAGTCATCCGTGCGCAACGCGAACAAATCTCTGCTCGCCTCATAACCCATCGCCTTGAACCCCTCCAGTATGGCGGTGTCAGCGTCGCCGCCAATCAACTCTTGACCTAACAAATCCGTCGGCTGGCGTATCGGACGACGCCGTGCCAGATAAGCACGATGTGCAAAGGCACCGACGGTGACATCGCCGATCTTTTTGGCAACCAGTGAAGCTTGACCAGGGCGGACCATGCGCACGGCAATATCCGCCTCGCGACGCAGCAGGTTGCTCACCGTGTTGCTGGCGACGACTTCCACCTGAATGTCGGGTAAGACTTGGCGCATTTGCGACAAGATGGGCGGAAGAAGCTGCACGGCCACGGGCGTGCTGGCACTGATGCGCACCGTTCCCGAATTTTTGGCCTGAGCGCCGGTGAGGGTGCGTGCCAACTGGTCTGCACCGTCGGCCATGCCCCGCGCGGCATCGGCGAGCCTGAGGGCGGTGGCAGTGGGCACTAGGCCACGCCCGGTACGCTCGAATAGCACCACCCCCAACTGCCTCTCCAACTCGGCAATATGGCGCCCAAGCGTGGGTTGACTGGCCTGCAATACCTTGGCAGCGCCCAGCAGGCTGCCTTGGTCCAGGGTTGCCAGGAAGGAGCGCACCAGACTCCAGTCAAACAAGGGGTGCGGGCTGGCGGTCATGTAGTGCTATTCAGTTTTGCATTTCAGGTATGAAAGTTTATGCAATTGTGCAGCAAGCGCATTGATTTCACAATTCTCTTCATGCAACAACTGTTGCCCTTCACCAGGAGAAAGAGCATGACATCCACCGTTTTGATTTTGGGCGCCCGCGGTCGTTTTGGCTTGGCCGCAGCCCGCGCTTTTGCTGACGCAGGCTGGCGTGTGCAGGGTCTGATGCGTCCCGGTGCGCAAGTACCAGCAGAGGTGGCATTGGACCACCGCATCGACTGGGTGACTGCCGACTTGCACGACACCCCCTCCGTGGTTCGGTTGGCCCAAGGTGCCAGCGTGGTGGTGCATGCGCTGAACCCGGTGTACACCCACAAGGCATGGAAGGCGCAGGCGCTGCCCATGACGGACGCGGCCATCGGCATCACGCGAGCACTCAACGCCACCTTGATGTTCATGGGCAACATTTATAACTTTGGTAAGGACATGCCCCCGGTCTTGACAGAGGACACCCCGCAGCGCGCAAAAACCGTCAAAGGCCAGATTCGCATTGCCATGGAGGAACGGATCCGCCGCAGTGGTGTGGGCGCCATCGTGATCCGAGCCGGAGACTTCTTTGGCAGTGGCATGGGCACCTGGTTTGACCAAGCCATTGTCAAAGACATTCAAAAGGGCAAGTTCACTTACCCTGGTCACAAAGATGTGGCCACGGCTTGGGCTTACCTGCCAGACCTGGCTCGCACCTTTGTCGAAGTGGCCGCGCGCCGCGATACCCTCAAGGCATTTGAAGTCTTCCACTTTGCAGGCCATAGCCTCACTGGCCAGCAATGGCTGGATGCGATCCAACCGATTGCGCAAGCCCAGGGCTGGGTGAAGCCTGACAACTGTCTGCAATACAGCCAGTTGCCTTGGTCTGTGATTCGCATCGGGGCGCTGTTTGTGCCAACGTGGGCGGCGTTGATGGAGATGCGCTATCTGTGGGATACCGCGCATGCGTTGGACAACCGAAAGCTTGTGGCACTTTTGGGCAAAGAGCCGCACACGCCATTGGCGCAAGCAGTGTCCATGACACTGAACGACTTGGGTTTCACCGACGATGCAATAAGGTCAGAAGTCGCTTTCGTCAGACACTTGCAGGCAGTCAATGCTGACTGAGCTCGCAGAAAGCGCGTACCCCTTGTGGTGGTGCAGTAGCAGATAGTGCAGGATTCGCTGGTGCGTGTCTTGCCGGAGTGGAGGCCACAAGATGTACCGGTGCATGTGATCTTCCAGAGTGCAAGGTACTTGACGCCAAAAGTACGAGCATTTATTGACTTGGGTGTTGAGGCTTTTTGAGTTGCCAGGAACCTGCCGTTCGTGGCTGTCGGGTATCCGGCGGCATGGCTGGTGGCGTATTTGACTGAACACAAGATTCGGTTTTGCATGCGTTGCGAGAAGTCCAGTGGCGGTTGGGCAGCCGTGCGCGCCTTTGCGCACAGCGATCAGGTGGATGCCATGGTCACGCTCAACAAGCCCAACAAATGGGACTGCGAAGACTATGGCTGCTCTGGTGTGGCGCCACAGGTGCGCTTGGTCAAGTGCGTGACACCCGATGGACTGATTCGCGTGATGGGGACCAATTTGCCAATCAGCCAATTTCCGACAGCCGTTTTTGGTGAGCTTTACCATGCGCGCTGGCGTATTGAGGAGGCGTTCAAACGCCTCAAGCATCGCTGCAAACTCGAAAGCGTCTCAGGGCTGACGCAGCATGCGCTGATGGTGGATGTGCATGCCAAGGTGCTGGTTGACAATTTGGCTTCTTTGGTGTGCATTGGCGCGTCTGAGGAAGCGGGGTTAGAGGAAAAGCAGCGTACTTGCAACCGGGCCTATGCTGCGCAGTGTTTGCAGCGCCTGCTCCCGCGTATGGTGTTGGGACTGGGCTGTCTGGTGACTCTTTTGGGCAAAGCGTTCAAACTGCTGGGCGCCAATTCCCATCGGCAAGTACCTGATCGCAAACAGCCACGACCGAAAAACCCGGTCAAACCGCATCCGAGCATGGCTTACAAGGGATGACATGGCTTAACTTCGGTGGATTGGGGCAAAGACAGGGAATTGGAGCTCAGGGTCAGAAACTTCGTTTCAGTCGAGTTGATCGGCAGGGGCACGCCGGAAGTCACGGCGCGTGACTTGGGTGAACTCGATGACAGGCAAGCTGACCGTCTCCATGCCATGGTCAACCACTGCAGCCAGACCTTCTACCGCACGGATGGGATATGGAGTGCCTTGGCCATTCCGGTGGCGGTGAACTGGCATAGGCAGCTTCACCGCGTTTACATCGCCAGGCGCGGTAGCAAAGAATACCTTGATGCTTTGGCCGCTGGCATTCGCCAATCGCTGGGGGCCCAGAGAGTTTTGCTTGACACGCACATCTACAGTGCCATGGAGCTGTACTTGGCAAGCGCTCGCAGTCTGCATGATCATTTGCAGCACTTGATCATTGGGGCATCGAGAACCGCCGCGCCATTGAACCCTATGGTGTTGCGCAGCGCCAGTGAGCCACCTTGGCGTATCGTGTATTTCCTGGGCGTGGAGGTCATTGATGTCAAAGCCAAGAGAAGGCTCAATGAGCCTGGGGTGCAGGATGCTTTGCAGAGTTACCTGCAGCTTGGGGTTGAAGCCTTGACGTCGCCCACATCGTCGATGTTTGCTGACGGTGCACATGGCCACACCGTCTGCCACAGTCCGCTGTACCTGTATGACGCGATTCGTTTTGGTGAAAAGGCCTGGCGCGGCTACCGGCTGCGTCAGATGCTGGAGGAAATATCAGAAGGTGAACACTGCGTCACGCTTTATTTCGCGGTCGTCCCCCTGTCCAACGCGGTGGACATTTTGTTGTCGGGAGTCTGGCTGGCGTTCGGGATGCGCTGGGTGCTTTATCCCGACGAGACCATGGATGGGTTTCTTCAAGAGGTCGAAATAGCCATGACTGCCGCATCCGAGCAGGTTGACTGCAGGCTCGTCGGGTTGGAGTTTGAAGAGTTTCAGACGGTGCGGGCGGCAACGGCGGTGGATTGCTGTCGGATTGGCGGGAGTTGAAGCTTGCTCTGGTTGCAAGTCGTTCGAAGGGTTGACTTTCGAAACGCTGGAGTTCATTTGAATTCGCCATGTGGGTGTGTTCTGGGCGGTCGGAAATCCAAAGGAATGAATGACGCACAAACGCGGATATAAGTC
Source organism: uncultured beta proteobacterium (assembly GCA_903905735.1). Lineage (GTDB taxonomy): Bacteria > Pseudomonadota > Gammaproteobacteria > Burkholderiales > Burkholderiaceae_C > Rhodoferax. The sequence goes on along the minus strand of CAIVHU010000043.1, from coordinate 798 downwards.
GTCAAAAGAGAAAGGCCGAATACGGCAATAAGGCAGGATGAGGACCCGCTGGGATGAGGTTGCGGTCAGCCAGATCAAAATCAGGGGCACCCGGCTTGGACCAGTTGCTGGCCCTCGCGAATACCCTTGGCCGTCTTTTTCACTCATCATTTACTACCTACGTAGCTATGCTGCTCATGACGTTGCCCCGTATTCCCCGCCCAGTCCTATTTGCAATAGAGCGTCCGGTCAGCCACTTGATCAGCAAATGCAAGAACGGGCGTGTAACCAAATCGGAATACGCAGTTGATTATCAAGTATTAAAAATTCGCCCTGCGATTAGACCCACATGATAGGCATCGGTAGTGTGGGCTATACCTACCCGGGTCAATCAAAGTAGTTGGCATGCCGCAGGAGTGGCAGTTCTCCCCGATACCATTAAACGAACACCAAAGTCTCCAGCCACCGTAGAAGAACAGTGCACCTGCTATCAACCATAAACCTAAAACGCCCCATTGAATCAGTGTCGAAAGTGGAGCCAAGTGCGCTTGGCTATTTACTGGACAGTGCCAAGTTTTCCACTGGTGTTCATGCCGCCATCCGCTCACCATCCAAAGGCGGGTCATGTCGGCGATATTTGGCCATGATTTTCATCAGGTCGGGAGCCAAAGAGGGAACCGCAATAAATACTGGGAGCGTCGAACGCAGTGCACTTGCGACAATCAGCTCAGAGGGCGGCATGGCCGGATTCATGGTGCGCAGCCAACTGCGAAAGCAGTGCCAAACCTCAGCAGTGTGATTGATCGCCAAGTGTTGAAG
>CAIVHU010000042.1 GCA_903905735.1 uncultured beta proteobacterium | reverse complement strand
GGCGGTAGCTCAGTGGTTGGGGCATGCGCCGCAGAGTATTGCGAATCGGACGAGAACGCAAGCAAAAAAAACGGACTGGACCAAAAATCCAACGCCCTCAGCAAAAAAACTTCAGTTTGGCAGGCTTACCGGAAGGACACACTGCAACAGGACGTGATGGCAGAACTCAAATGGGAGCCAGCTGTGCATGCCGCTCAGATCGGTGTTGAAGTAAAAGACGGTGTTGTGACGCTGGCCGGTGAAGTCAGCAGCTATGGCGAGAAGTGGAACGCTGAGCGTGCCGCTCAACGGGTGAATGGCGTCCAGGCATTGGCTGTCGGGTTGGAGGTCAAACTCTCAGAGTTTGGCAAGCGCACCGACGCTGACATTGCTCGTGCAGCTGAAACTGCCCTGAGCTGGTCGACTTCCATTCCCGCCAATGCTGTCAAGGTGATGGTCGAGGCTGGGTGGTTAACGCTTTCGGGAGATGTTGAATGGCAATATCAGCGACAAAATGCCTTCGACAGTGTGCGTTTCATCATGGGTGTCACCGGCGTCAGCAACCAGATCGGCATCAAGCCTTCGCTGTCGGCCATCGTCGTCAAGTCGGACATCGAGGCCGCTATTAAGCGACGCGCTGCAGCTGATGCCGACACCATCGCGGTCGCCGTCAAGGGTGCCGACGTGACCTTGTCTGGCACCGTGCACAGCTGGGCTGAACGTGAACTGGCAACGCGCTCTGCCTGGAGTAGCTTGGGCGTCAAAAATGTCGTCGACAAGATGACGCTCGTCTTCTAAGTAGAGAGAACATCATGGCAAATCTCAACTCCTCGCTTTTCGTCTTCGACACCCACGCCGCCGCTGAAGAGGCGATCCGCACGCTCGGTCAATCCGGCTTTGACATGAAGAAGCTGTCATTGGTCGGCAAGGGTTATCACAGCGAAGAAAAGTCCATGGGCTTTTATACCGCTGGCGACCGCATCAAAACGTGGGGCGGTACCGGTGCGTTCTGGGGTGGCATCTGGGGCATGCTTCTGGCACCGGCTGTTTTTGTACTGCCGGGGCTCGGTTTGGTCGGGATGGCGGGGCCCTTTGTGGCCACACTGATTGGCGCACTGGAAGGTGCCGTTGTCGTAGGCGGCCTGTCAGCGCTGGGCGCTGCCTTGACACAGGTCGGCGTGCCGAAGGATCAGGTGATCAAGTATGAAGCCGCGCTGAAGGCGGACAAGTACCTGCTGGTGGTGCACGGCAGTGCCGAAGACCAGGCGAAGGCGCGCGAGGTTTTGGCAGACACAAATACCGCCGTCGCAGCGTAAACCTCTTTGGGCAACGACATGCCGAAGCTTCGAAGATATCCGTAGAGTCTGGATATTCGAGAGTCATCGGCTGCGTTGAATGGCAGCGTCGGAATGTGAAAGACGGGGTGCGCTGCCTATCGAAGTGATCAAAGCGGCCCACGATGATGGACACCTTATTCTGCTGGACTGACGAAGAAACGCTGGACCTTCAGGCGTGACGGGAGTGAGGCTGTAGCAGATCGAAATGAGCCAGGGTCGCCACATAAACTCCTATCTCAGCCCGATCCAGGCGTTCCGAAATGAGGGTCTCAGCAGTCGAACTCTCTTGGAAGGTTCGGTCCTCCATGCCGCTGTTCAGACCGTCAACCACAACATCGCCACAGGCGTCAAGCAGGCGCATCTCGAGCCAGGCACATGGTTCATGTCTGACAGCCATACCGTCGACCAGTGTCATGTCGACGATGCAGATCAGGCCACGCTGGCCTACTAGGGACAGGAAGATTGACAGACCGCGCGGCATTTGCCTGACTTGTTTGTCAATGCTGAGGCCAATGGCGTTGAATCTACGCGCCAGATCGAGTATATAGGCCTCAATCTTAGGGAGTACAGCATTCGCCATACGTGTGAACGAGATATCCCAAGCAGGCTCGCTGGGCGGTGCGGGGGTGTCGTGCTGTTGATTCATGTAGAACATAGTGTCTGGTGGCCCGCACCGGCTGATGCCTAGAAATGCTGCACATTTACTGGCCATCAGTAGCATTTGACGCCTGCAAATCTTCCACATTGCTGTTTAAAACAGGCTCCCGACCATGCCAAAGTCTTGGATGTTTCTGGCCTGTAGCCCAGATAAAACATCGGCAACAAGCTACATATTGAATAGCATCCAAAGGCAAAATATCCCGAAGCCGATCATCGGCTATGTGCCCCAGCACACCGAGCAAAGCTTCCATCGGGTGTTACGGTCCTAGTCGTTGCCACCCAATCCAGGAGAAACCATCATGCTGATGCACCGGCGGGACGTTCTGGGCGCCGTGGCTTGCGGCGCGCTGTCGCCAGCCTTGGTTGGGTGTTCATCGACTGCCAGCGAACAAGACGCCGCTCGCGCCCTGCGGCGCCCGCTTGCAGGGGGCGCTGACCGTGCACAAGTGCAGCATGAACTGGTGCGCTACGCAACACTGGCGCCTTCCAGCCACAACACGCAATGCTGGACCTATCACCTGCAGGATCAGGCCATTGTGATCGCACCTGATTCCTCGCGGCGTTGCCCGGTGGTTGATCCCGACGATCACCATCTTTACGTCTCTTTGGGCTGCGCGACCGAGAACCTGGCCCATGCGGCGCTGGCCGCTGGTTTGCAGGCCGAAGCCCGCTTTGACCCCGCGGGCCTGGGTGCCATCACCGTGCAACTGCAAGCGGCGCGGGCCTTGGCAACGCCGCTGTTCCAGGCCATCACCGAGCGTCAATGCACACGCGGCGACTACGACGGCAAGCCCGCCGCCACCGACGAACTTCGGCTTCTGGAACGGGCCGGAACCGGCAACGGCGTGCGGGTGATGCTGTTGACCGAGCGCGCTGCCATCGAAAAAGTGCTGGAGTACGTGGTGGCGGCGAACACCGCACAGATGGGCAATACCGCTTTCGTCGCCGAGCTGAAATCCTGGATTCGCTTCAGCGCCGCCGAGGCTCAACAGTCGGGTGACGGCCTTTTCTCTGGCGCAAGCGGCTCCCCGGTGTTGCCGCGCTGGCTGGCCAGCCCGCTGATGGGGCTGTTTTTCACACCCAAGTCCGAGAACGAGCGCTACGCCAGGCAAATCCGCAACGCCTCTGGCATTGCCGTGTTTGTGTCCGAGGTGAGCGACAAGGCGCATTGGATTGAGGCTGGCCGCTGCTACGAACGCTTTGCGCTGCAGGCCACAGCACTCGGCCTGCGCAACGCGCTGCTGAATCAGCCGCTCGAGGTCAGCGCGATTCGGCCCCAGTTCGCATCGGCACTCGGCTTGGGCAGCCTGCGCCCGGACTTGGTGGCGCGCTTTGGCCGTGGGCCTGCCATGCCCCTGTCTATGCGTCGACCTGTTCAATCCGTAGTTTGCTGAGAACCCAGGTGCGATACCTCGGGCACGCGGCAAAGAGGCGATCACTGTGCAAACAGTGCTTTAGCGTGGCTGGTGGAGGCGCGCACGGCGTGCTGATCACGGCACCCTCCTTGCCTGCCTTCGAGCAGGGCGTGCGCATGACGCGCAAGCACGGCACCTACGTGCTGGTGGGCATTCCGCCGGGCGAGTTTCCGACGCCGCTATTTGCCGTGGTGGCCAACTGCATCACCATCCGTGGTTCCTTTGTTGGCACGCGACGCGACATGGCCGAGGCCCTGGCCTTCGCCGCTGATGGCAAGGTCAAGGCCGACATCAAGTTGCAGCCACTGTCCGCCATTAACAAGATATTTGAACGACTCGAGCACGGCGATGTTCTCTCGCGCGTCGTTCTCGATTTCTCCGGCAGTTAGAGCAAGCAGCAAGTATTTTGGAGTTTCATTGGACAAAAAAAGCATGAGCACGACGCTGAATCTGCAAATGGCCTTGCTTGATGTCCGGCGGATGGGCGAAGCTGACCGCCTCTCAGTGGCTGCTGGCACGCCGGTCACCGAGCTGATGGGAAACGCCGGAATCGCTGTCACCGCCGAGATTGAGCGGCGTTGGTCAGTGAGGCCGGTCACCGTGTTGTGTGGGCCGGGTAGCAACGGTGGCGACGGCTTTGCCACGGCCTGGCTACTGGCAGAGGCCGGTTGGCCCGTGCGCGTGGCACTGTTGGGCGCACGTGATCGCTTGACAGGTGCGGCCCTGCACTACGCGCAACGCTGGCCATGGGCCATTGAGCCAATGACAGAGGCAGTGCTCGACGAGGCGGAATTGGTGGTGGATGCCCTCTTCGGCGCGGGCCTGAGTCGCGCTTTGGAGGGTGCTGCGGCAGAAATTCTGGCGACAGCTGCTATGCGCGGACTGACTATCGTTGCCATTGATGTGCCAAGCGGTGTGATGGGCGATACCGGCCAAGCGCTGGGTGCCGTGGCGGTGACACTGACCGTCACATTTTTTCGGAAAAAACCTGGTCATCTGCTGCAACCCGGCAGAAGCCTGTGCGGTGACCTCGTGGTGGCCGATATCGGCACGCCAGACTCGGTATTTGAAACGATCAAGCCTGACACCTTCGAGAACGACCCCCTGCTCTGGGCCGACGCGCTGCCGCTGCTGCATCCGGACGGCAACAAATACACCCGTGGCCACGCACTGCTCTGGGGTGGCTGGCCCACCACCGGTGCGGCACGCATGGCTGCGCGCGCAGCCGCCAGAATGGGTGCGGGCCTGACCACGATTGCGGTGCCGGAAGTGGCGCTACCAGTCTATGCGGCAGGGCTGACCAGCATCATGGTGAGCCCGGTTGCCAGGCCCGAAGACCTGCAGCAGTTGCTGACTGATCGCCGCTACACCGGGTTGTTGATCGGCCCAGGCGCAGGCATCGGACCCGACACCCGTGCACGGGTGCTTGCCATGCTGGCGACCGGACGGCCCACCGTACTCGATGCCGATGCGCTCACAACGTTTGAGAACGATCCACTTGCGCTTGATCAGGCGATCATCGGACCCTGTGTCATCACACCGCATGAGGGCGAGTTCCGTCGCTTGTTCGATGCCATCGGCGACAAACTGACCCGAGCCCGCGCCGCCGCACGCCGCTGTGGGGCGGTTGTGATTTTGAAGGGCAGCGATACAGTGATCGCCGCCCCAGATGGTCGCGCGATCATCAATGCCAACGCGGCGCCGACCTTGGCCACCGCTGGCGCAGGCGATGTTCTGAGCGGCATGGTGCTCGGGCTGCTCACCCAAGGCATGGATCCATTTCTTGCCGCAGCGGCTGCGGTCTGGCTGCACGGGGCCGCCGCCACCGAGTTCGGCCCAGGTCTCATCGCCGAGGATTTGCCGGACCTGTTGCCCGACGTGTTGCGCCGCCTAGTTAACGCGCCATAGGAGAACCACATGCAAGCGATGGTGCTGAACAAGATTGGAGCCGCCCTCGAATGGAAGCAGCTTCCTGACCGGAACCCTGGGCCGGGCCAGATTCGACTCAAGGTCGGTGCCTGCGGTGTCTGCCGCACGGACCTGCATGTCGTCGACGGTCAGTTGCCCAATCCGGTGTTGCCGATCATTCCCGGACACGAGATCGTTGGCCGCATTGATGCGCTTGGAAAAGGCGTCGAGGGCTTAAGCATCGGAGATCGTGTCGGCGTGCCATGGCTCGGCCACACCTGCGGCGTCTGCACCTATTGCTTGGCGCAGCAGGAAAATCTTTGCGATCACCCACTTTTTACCGGCTTTACGCGCGATGGCGGATTTGCCACGGCGACAATTGCCGATGCGCGCTTTGGGTTTCCGCTCGGCGAAGTTGACAGCGACGAGGCGCTGGCGCCCTTACTGTGTGCGGGCTTGATTGGTTGGCGCTCGCTGGTGCTGGCGGGGGAAGGCAAAAAACTGGGGCTCTATGGTTTTGGTGCCGCGGCCCATATCGTGGCTCAGGTCGCCAAGTGGCAGGGGCGAAGCGTCTTTGCTTTCACGCGGCGCGGCGACGCGGCGGCCCAGGACTCTGCCAGAAGTCTTGGCGCGGCATGGGCGGGGGCTTCGGACGAGTTACCACCCGAGCCGCTGGATGCGGCGATCATCTTTGCGGCAGTCGGCGATCTGGTGCCCCTGGCGCTGAAAGCGGTGCATAAGGGCGGACGCGTTGTTTGCGCCGGTATCCATATGAGCGACATTCCGCGCTTTCCCTATGACCTGCTGTGGGAAGAACGCCAGCTTGTCTCGGTCGCCAATCTCACGCGCCAGGATGGGATCGACTTTCTGCACCTGGCACCGCAGATCGGCATTGTTACGAAGACAACGCCCTATCCGCTCAAGCAGGCCAACCAAGCGCTGGCAGATTTACGCGCCGGGCGGTTCGTGGGTGCTGCGGTGCTTGTCCCCTGAGAATGCGGGCGCAACGACACGCAAATCACAAGAATTCGGTCGATGTGCAATGGCAAAAGGTAGCGACAGTGGGAATCAGCCATGGACCCCAACTTGTGCCAACAACGACTTGATGCCATCCCAACTGATGCCAACGCCGATACACAGCATGATGAACGCTGACAGCCGAATCAGCACCATCATGCCGGTGCGTCCGATCTTGCTGCTGACGCGATGCGCGTAGCGGTAGGTCAGCAAAATGCAGATCGCAATGATGGCGGATCCGACGACGGCGGCAAGCAACTGAATCACCGTGTTTTTGAACGAATTGGCGTGAAAAGCGCCGACTGTGATCGCCACCGAGATGGCCCCGGCATCGATGGTCATCGGCAAGGTCAGCGGCGTGATGGCCCGCCCGAGCGCGATGAGCCTGGCTTGAGGCGCGTCCAGCGTCACGCCAACGGGTTTGGGAACGTCGGCCAGAACCTTCCAGGCCAGCGCACAAACCACGGCGCCGCCCGCCACCTGCACCACCGGTATCGACAGGCCGAACACAGCCAGGACGAAAGAGCCAAACAGCAAGGACCCGAGAATGAAAAAGAACGCGTAGAACGCGATGCGCCGCGCCAGAAGCGCACGGGTCACCTCGTCACAGCCGGGTGTCATTCTCAGGAAAATCGGAGCGTCGCCCAGCGGGTTCACCACGGGCAGCACGGCACCGAGGATCAGCAGAACCGCTCCGGCGAGTTGGCTCAAGTCAGACCAGATCACCTGCAAAATCCGCCGACGAGTATCTGCACCAGCATCGCCAACTCCAAGTTGGAAACATTCTTCATGATTCGGATCCTCATGTGTGGGTGCCATCAAGAATTCGATGGCGGTGATCTACTTTGGAGTCGTTGTATGCGTATTGAGCTGGTTTGTTTGTTCGATAGCACACGTTGATGGCAGTGTCTTAAATAGGCGTTGCCATCGAACAAGAGTCGCGCGGGTACTGCAGAACCGAAATTTGGGCAATCATGCGTGTGCCAGCGAACAGAGCATCGCGGCTCGCTGCGCCAGTATTCAACCCATGGCACGCACGATACACATCGCAAGAATTACCGGACCGGTGCCTTACCTTGGAGACGACGGCAAGCATCGTGACATTCCCCTGGGGCCCTGCCTGGTGGAGAGGGAAAACGGACCACAGGTCGACATCGTCTGGGGTGCGAACGGGCAAAACTTTGCGGCTTTGCCGATCGAGGCCCTGGCGAGTGCCGCAACCAGTGGCCATCTCCTATTGCTCAACTGAAAAGCGGATGTCGATGCAAGCCACCGCACGCATTGCGTGGCTATGGGTGCTGGCGGGAGGTGCAAGGCGATCTCTGGCGACGTATCCCCAAGGGGAACTCCAAATTCATCGGATACAGCAGGATAGTCAGGGTTGCCTGTGACAAGACCGGAAGTAGCGGAGATCAGGAATCAACGCTGTCGCAGTCTGCCACTTAAAGGGTTTAGCCAACCAAGTTGCCGCGATTTTCAGCGGCAACGGCCACTCATCCTGACAACAAAGGCACTTCGCGGCGACACAGTTGACTCCCATTACGAGGACTGACCCGGCACTGAATTTATTCAAGTGGCCTGCCCCGAAGTGGTGGTTAGTTGTCATCACGGTTATGTTGCACAAGAGCCGTATAGCCAAGAAAACTAGCATCTCCGTTTGGCCGACTGCTTCGAAGCTTTTGCCCCTGGCAGTGAGCGACTGCTTCCGGCGAAATTGAAAGTCAGCTTCGCACTTTTTGCTGGGATTGTTGCTATTTGGGCGAAATGGCCGTATCAGCCTTGTGGCGTCAGACACTTTTCTCCGAAGCTGTCATTCAAAATTGGATGTCGGGTATGGTGAAAGTCGTAGACCGGCAGTGCAGCGCAATGTAGAGATGTACATTGCGCTGCCTATGCACAGTTTGAAACTATGCACACAATTGTTTTTCACGGCTGGCAATCATCGCATTTTCATTGGCTTGCTGGGGAAAAGTGAAAATCACATCTGTACATAGTTT
>CAIVHU010000041.1 GCA_903905735.1 uncultured beta proteobacterium | reverse complement strand
ATCAATGCCGCGCCTGGAGGCACCAAAAAACTCGTCGCTTGACGCGCAAATTACGAAGAAAATAATCGCCTAAAAACTAGTACGCTCTAAGTTATTGATTCTTAAAGGTATTTTGAGACGGTTGTTAAAGTCCGGTTAAGCATGTTCAGCAAGACCTTGGCGCAAGAGGTGGCGTCAATGGGTATCCGTGTGATTGCCATCGCGCCCGGTGCCATCAGGACGCCCATCAACGCCAACGTCTGGCAGGACCCCAAAGGCCTCGCCGAGCTGGATGACAAGATCCCCATGGGGCGGGTCGGCGAACCAGACGAAATTGGCCATACCATCGCCTTTCTGTGCAGCGATCTGGCCAGCTACATCACCGGCATCACCGTCCCGGTGGACGGTGGCATGCTGCTGTACCCGGCTTTTCGCCAGGGCGGTTGACGCTCAAATCTCAGAAGTGCCGCTTCTCAGGACGACTGCAGCTGATGCGTCACCAGCTTGAAGTCCGGGTCTTCCGGGAAAGGCTTGACTTTGAAGCCCAGACCTCGCATCAGCTTGAGCATGTTGGCATTGTTGGCCAGCACCAGACCTTCAATCTCGGCCAGACCCTTTTCTCGCGCAAAGTCCATAATGGATAGCATCAGACGTGACCCCAGGCCCTGACCCTTGAAGTCGTCTGCTACCACCAGCGAAAACTCGCAACTGGCGCGGTCCGGGTTGGTGATGTAGCGCGACACGCCCACGATGCGCGTGGTCTGCTGCGATTGGCCGCGCTCGTCCAAGCTGGTCGCAGAATGCAGGGCCACCAGCGCCATTTCACGGTCATAGTCGATCAGCGTGAAGCGTGACAGCATGGTGGCCGGAAGCTCTTGCATGCTCGACACAAAGCGGAAATAGCGGCTCTCTGGCGAGAGACCGCGCACAAAGGCTTGCAGCATCAGCGCGTCGTCCGGATGCACCGGGCGCACGATGTATTCGCCACCACCGGCCATCGGACACACCTGCTCGTGCTGCGACGGGTAAGGCAAGATGGCCAGGTGGTTGTAGTGCCGCACCGACGGTGCCGCGTTGTCAATGACGATGCGTGCATCCACCGCCAGCGCGCCGGATTCATCCACAATGATGGGGTTGATGTCCATCTCACGCAGCTGCGGCAGCTCGCACACCATTTCCGACACGCGCAGCAAAATCTGCTCCAGCGCTTCCATATTGGCGGCTTTTGCGCCACGCCACAAGCCCAGCGTTTCGGCCACGCGCGAGCGCTCGATCAGCCGGCGCGCCAAAAACTGGTTCAAGGGTGGCAACTCCATGGCACGGTCGTTGATCAGCTCGATCATGATGCCACCGGCACCAAAGGCAATCACCGGGCCAAACGGATCGTCGGTGACCAGCCCCACGCAGACCTCGCGGCCACGTTGCTGGTTGGACATGTTTTGCACCGTGACCCCGTTGATCTTCGCATCGGGCTGCAAACGTGTCACGTTTTGAATCATTTCCAGAAAGGTATCGCGCACACCCACGGCGTTCATGATGTTGAGTGCCACACCCTGCACGTCAGACTTGTGGCTGACATCGGGTGAGTCGATCTTGAGCGCCACCGGGAATCCGAGTTGCGTGGCGATCATCATCGCCTCGTTGGGATTGCGCGCCAGAATGGTCTTGGTCACCGGGATGTGGAACGCGGCCAGCAGGGCCTTGGATTCCATCTCGGTGAGGACCTTGCGCCGCTCGGCGAGCACGCTTTCGATGAGCAGGCGCGCCCCTTCGACGTCCGGAGTCGCCAGGTCGCTCAACGGTGGCGGCGTTTGCTGCAGCAGCTGCTGGTTCTGGTAGAACGAGGCAATGTTGCCAAACGCCCCCACAGCCGCCTCGGGCGTGCGAAAGGTCGGGATGGCGGCATCATTGAGGATCTTGCGCGCATCACCCACCGAGGCATCCCCCATCCAGCAGGTCAGCAAGGGTTTGCTGAGCTGGCGGTTGAAGCCGGCGATGGCGGTGGCGATGGCATCGCCGTCGATATCGACCTTGGGCGAGTAAATCACCAAAATACCGTCAATTTGTGACGCATGACTGGCCGCTTCAATGGCCGTGCGGTAATGGTCAGCGCCAGCCTCTTCCGACACGTCGATCAAATCGCTGAAAGTGGCCATGGGCGGCATGAGCGGCTTGAGCGTGGCCACCTCTTCGGGCTTGAGGCGGCCAAGCTGCAGCCGGATCTCGCTCACCCAGTCGGCAGCCAGCACACCAGGTCCGCCACCGTTGGTCACAATGGCCAGGCGGCGGCCCACCGGTTTGTAGCGCGAAGCCAGGCACTTGGCGGCAGAGAACAGCTCCACAAACGAGCGCACCCGCACCGCACCGGCACGGCGCAGCGCCGCATCAAACACATCGTCGCTGCCCACAATGGCACCCGAATGCGTCAGCGCAGCGCGGTTGCCAGCCGGTTTGCGACCCGCCTTGAGCACCACCACCGGCTTGGCGTTGGCCGCGGCACGCAGGGCGCTCATGAAACGCCGTGCGTTGGTGATGCCTTCCAGATACACCACGATGCTGTGCGTCTTGGCATCCGAGGCCAAAAAGTCCAGCACCTGCGCCATATCGACAGCGGTGTTCGGCCCCAAGGACACCACGGTGGAGAAACCCACCGCGTTTTTGCGCGCCCAGTCCAGAATAGACGACGTCAGCGCACCCGATTGCGACACCAGCGCCAACGGCCCGGGCGCAGCCAGTGGCCCGGCCACGCTGGCGTTGAGCAACAGATGCGGCCGCTGGAACCCGAGGCAATTGGGTCCCAGCAGGTAAATGCCGTCACGCATGGCCATTTTGTGCAACTCAGCCGCCTGGGCCGCGTCAATCCCGCTGGAAATCACCAGTGCCGAATGGCATTTGATGCGCCCGGCGAGCTCCAGAGCGGCGGGCACATGATCGGCGGGCAGCGCGATGATGGCCAGATCCGCCTGCGTATTGGCCAAATCTGCCAGCGTGCCGCTGGCGTGCGTATCTAGAAAAACCAGCTTGCCAGCGTAATGCTGTGAGGTGATGGCCCGGTGCAAGGCGCGCGCCTGCGGCGTCTGCGACTCGGGGTCGTCGGGTGGGCCAGCAAAGACGGCAATGGAACCCGGGGAAAACAACGACGTCAAGAAATGCTTATCCATGAAACTACCTATTGACCTTTTAAATATCTTGTCTAGCTTAACCGGAACTCATCGAAAACGCACTGAGTTTCATCGTCTAAACGCCATTGTGAAGACAAGCTATGGCGGGTAAAACACAGACCGCCCCGCGTTATCCTTGCGTTCATGCCTTTGATCACCTGTCCGCCATGCCCCAGCGCCTGATTCGCCGCATCGCCCATCTGGACATGGACGCGTTTTATGCCTCGGTGGAGCTACTGCGCTACCCGCAGCTCAAAGGCCTGCCTGTGGTGATCGGCGGCGGGCGGCGCTCGGCCGATGATGCCTTGCTGCAAGCGCATGCCGATGTTCCCCTGAGCCGCATCCCGGTAGCCGATTTCCCCCGCCTGGCGGGCTACACCGGGCGCGGCGTCATCACCACCGCCACTTACGCCGCGCGCCAGTCGGGCGTGGGTTCGGCGATGGGGCTGATGAAAGCCGCCAAACTCTGCCCGCAGGCGATTTTGCTGCCCGTCGATTTTGCCGAGATCCGGCGCTATTCGCGCGCTTTCAAAGACATCATCTTGGATATTGCGCCGCAGATGGAAGACCGTGGCGTCGATGAGGTCTATATCGACTTCACCGAGGTGCCCGGTGGCCAGCGCGAGGGTGGGCGGGTGCTGGCGCGGCTGATCCAGAAAACCATTTTTCAGCAAACCGGACTGACCTGCTCCATCGGCGTGGCGCCCAACAAACTGCTGGCCAAGATGGCCAGCGAGTTCAACAAGCCCAACGGCATTGCCATCGTGTTTGAGGACGATCTGCACAGCAAAATCTGGCCGCTGGCGTGCCGCAAGATCAACGGCATCGGCCCCAAAGCCGACGAAAAACTGCAGCGCCTGGGCATCACAACCATTGGCGAACTGGCGCAAAAGGAGGTCGATTGGCTGATCGACCACTTTGGCCAGAAAACCGGAGCCTGGCTGTTTGCTGCCGCACACGGCCAGGACGACAGGCCGCTGGAGCTGGAGAGCGAGCCGGTGTCCATCAGCCGCGAAACCACCTTTGAGCGCGACCTGCACGCGGTGCGTGACAAGGCCGAACTCGGTGCCATCTTCACCCGGCTGTGCGAGCAAGTGGCGGCTGATCTGGTGGCCAAAGGCTATGTCGGCAAAACCATCGGCATCAAGCTGCGCTTTGACGATTTCAAAAGTGTCACCCGTGACCAGACACTGGACTATTACACCGGCGATGCCAAAACGCTGCGCCAGGTGGCGGGCCAATGCCTCAAACGTGTGCCACTCACCCAACGCCTGCGTTTGCTGGGCGTGCGCGTGGCCTCATTGATACGGCTGGCCGATGCCGCAGATGACGCATTAAAAGTGCTTCCAGCCCTTATAAATAAAGCGCATAAAGCTATAAATACAGCAGCATTTGAACCACAGCTTTTTGACGCACAAGACGACGCTGACCTGCGAAAAATCACATCAACGCTTCTCGCTGCTGCCAAACCACCCCAAAGGGCAGGCGACTGACATAAGATCAGCGAATTCGAACCCGCGCACGCACCCGATGCCCCCTGAATCTCCATCGCCCGAGACGTTCCAGCAAATGTTGGCCGGCGAGTTGCGCCTGCTGGAACTGCTGGCCACCGGCGCACCCCTGGCCGACCTGCTGGATGCCTTTGCGCGCAGTTTCGAGAGCAGTTTTCCACAGGTCATCTGTTCGGTGTTGCTGCTCGATGCCGACGGCCTGCGTTTGCGCCACGGCACGGCACCGAGTTTGCCCCGGGCGTATTGCGACGCGGTTGGCGGAATTGAGATCGGCCCGGCGGCAGGATCCTGCGGCACGGCAGCGTTCACCCGCCAGACGATCATCAGTGCAGACATCGCCACTGACCCGCTTTGGGCCACTTGCCGTGAAATGGTGCTGGCGTACGGCCTGCGCGCCTGCTGGTCGGTACCCATCATTTCTGCCAAGGGCATGGTGCTGGGTTCGTTTGCCAACTACTGCCTGCAGCCCCGCGCGCCCGCGCCCGAGGAACTGGTGGCGCTGCAACGCAGCGCCTATTTGCTGGGCCTCTTCATTGAACATCATCAATTTGCACAGCACCTGGCCAGCCAGCAAGAGGCCCTGCGTGAAAGCGAGACGCGCTTTCGCACGCTGGTGGAATGGGCACCGCAGGCAGTGGCCGTGCATCGCAACGGCGAGCTCCTGTATGTCAACGCCGCTGCGGTCACGCTGCTGCACGGACGCCATACCAGCGACATCGTGGGCAAACACATCAGCGATTTTCTGCATCCCGATGACCGCCAGATGGCACTGGAGCGTGCCCAGATGGCCATGGTGCAAGGCAGCAGTTTGCAACTACGCGAAGAACGCCTGATGCGCCTGGACGGCAGCATCGCCCTGGTCGAGATTCAGAGCAAGTCGATCCAATACGACGGCGCACCCGCCGTGTATGTGGTGGCGCATGACCTCTCCAAACGTCAGGAAGACGAGAAAACCATCCATTACCTGGCTTTTTACGACACCCTGACCGACTTGCCCAACCGGCGTCTGCTGATGGACCGGCTGCAGCAGGCCTTGCTGCCATCGGGGCGCAAACAGCGTTTTGGCGCGTTGATGTTGCTGGACCTGGACCATTTCAAAGGCATCAACGATCTGATGGGCCACGAGGTGGGCGACGCGCTGCTCAAACAGGTCGCCCAGCGCCTTAAACAGTGCGTGCGCAAGAACGACAGCGTGGCGCGCGTCGGAGGTGACGAATTCATGGTGCTGCTGGAAACCTTTGCCGTCTCCGAAGAAGCGGCCGCCCAATACGCCGAAATGGCGGCCAACAAGATGGCGCAGCAGCTCAACGAGCCCTACACGCTGTTCAACGCCTGCTACACCAGCACGCCCAGCATCGGGATCGTGGTGTTCCAGGAAGGGGCTGACAGCCGCGACGAGATCATCAAAAAAGCCGATGCCGCCATGTACCAGGCCAAGGCCGCCGGGCGCAACGCCATCCGCTTTTTTGACCCCACCCTGCAGGAACATGCGCTGGCGCGCATGGCGTTTGAGCAGGACATGCGTCAGGGGCTGGAGCAGCGGGAGTTTGTGCTGCACTACCAGATTCAGGTCAACACGCAGGGCCAGATCATCGGCACCGAGGCGCTGGCGCGCTGGGTCAGCGCCAAGCACGGCAACGTGCCGCCACTGCGCTTCATCCCGCTGGCTGAAGAAAGCGGCCTGATCCTGCCGCTGGGCGAGTTTGTGATGCGGTCCGCCTGCGAGCAGTTGGCCCGATGGGCGCAGCACCCCGACACAGCGCACTGGACCGTGGCGGTGAATGTGAGCGCGCGCCAGTTTGCGCAGGACAGCTTTGTGGACACCGTGGCCAGCGTGATCCAGACCACGGGTGCCAACCCGCAGCGGCTCAAGCTGGAGCTCACCGAGAGCATGCTGGTCAAAAACATGGAGGCCATCATCGCCAAGATGAACGCCGTGAAGGCGCTGGGCGTGAGCTTTTCGCTGGATGACTTTGGTACCGGCTACTCGTCGCTGTCGTACCTGAAACAGTTGCCGCTGGCGCAACTCAAGATTGACCAGTCTTTCGTGCGCGACCTGCTGACCGATCCCAACGACGCAGTGATCGCCCGCACCGTGGTGGCGCTGGGCCACAGCCTGGGCATGAAAGTGATTGCCGAAGGCGTCGAGACCGCCGAGCAGCGCAAACTGCTGACCGAGATGGACTGCGATGCCTTCCAGGGTTACTACTTTGGCCGCCCGGTGCCCGCTGAAGACTTGCGACAACCTGTGACACAAATCAGCCGCTAGCCCTTATGCAATAAGGGGGAGCAGCTATTTTTTTGAAGAGCGCACGGTTTGCAGTGCGGCCTCGAAATCAAAGGCCCGAATCTGCTGCGCCAGGGTGTCAAATTCTGCCCCCAGGGCAGCCTGCAGCGCACTGGCGTGCTGCTCCAGAAAACCGGCGGCACGGGCATCGCCCTGGCACAGCAGCGTATCAAGCTGCTTTGCCAGATCGCGCAACTCCGTCAAATCAGCCACCGTCGCACCGGGCGCTGCGTCGGACTGCGCCTTGGGCAGGGCTGCCGCCAACGCGTCAAATTCAAGGGTGATGGCCGCCATGTCGGCCTGGCATGCGTCGTCCAGCTGGTTGTCCCCCTTCTGGGTGCGTAGCCATTTTTCCAGACGCGCAGCCCGCTCCGCGAGTTGATCTGCGCCCAGCGTGGCCGCCGCGCCTTTGAGGGTGTGCGTCAGCAATTGGGCACTGGCATGCTCCCCATTGGCCAACTGCACGGCAAGCACGCGCATGTCATCGCCATGCGACGCGACAAACCGGCCCAGCACAGCGATGTATTTGTCCGCCTGACCGCGCATCACCGCCAGTCCGTAGTCCAGGTTGAGGCCTTGTACCTTGTCCAGACTGGCCAACGTCGGCTCCAATGCCACGTCCTGACAGGTCGATGCGGTCGATGGCCCGGGCGAGCGGGCATTGGGCTCATGGCGAATGGGTATGTCGCTGTCCAGCGGCGCTTTGCCTGGTAGGATCGGGAACCACTTCAGCAGCGTGGTAAACAGCAGTCCCGGGTCCACCGGCTTGGCCACAAAATCGCTCATGCCCGCCTCTTCGCAAGCCAGGCGGTCTTCTTCAAACGCATTGGCCGTCATGGCCACAATGGGCTTGGTGGCCCAACCCGGCAGCGTGCGAATGGCCAGCGTGGCTTCCAGGCCATCCATATTGGGCATCTGCAGATCCATCAGGATCAGGTCATAGACATGCCCTTGCGCCATCTGCACCGCCTGCAAGCCATCCAGGGCCGTGTCCACCGCAAAACCCGCGCCGGTAAGCAATTCCACCGCCACGTCACGGTTGGTGGCGTTGTCCTCGGCCAGCAAAATGCGGGCTCCCCGGTGGTGCAGGCGCAGTTGGGTTTCGGCATCGACCGTCTCGACAGTGGAAAGCGCGGGCATGCTGCCCTGGCCGTGGCGCAGTGCGGCGGTAAACCAGAAGGTGCTGCCCAAGCCAGGTGTGCTGTCCACACCAACCTCACCGCTCATCAATTGCACCAGCCGCTGGGTGATGGCCAGCCCCAGGCCGGTGCCACCGTATTTGCGGGTGGTAGAGACATCGCCCTGCTCAAAGGTCTTGAAAAGGCAGGAAATTTTTTCCGGGGCAATGCCTATGCCGCTGTCTTGCACCTCAAAGCGCACCAGCAGCTTGTCACCATCGTCCTGCAACAGCATGGCACGCAGCCAAATGTCGCCCTGCTCGGTGAATTTGATGGCGTTGCCGGTGTAGTTGATCAGCGCCTGGCGCAGGCGCATCGGGTCACCGCGCAGCCACATTGGCACGGAATCGGTGTCCAGGTGCAGCTTGATGCCCTTGGTGCGCGCAGCGTCGCCAAAGATGGAGGCCACGTTGTCCAGCGTGGCCGAGAGGTGAAAGCTGGTGTCTTCCAGCCGCATGCGGCCTGCCTCGATCTTGGAGATATCCAGAATATCGTTGATGATGGCCAGCAGGTGCCGTCCGGCGCTGTCCACCAGTTCCAGCC
The DNA here is from genome assembly GCA_903905735.1 of uncultured beta proteobacterium. Taxonomy (GTDB): domain Bacteria; phylum Pseudomonadota; class Gammaproteobacteria; order Burkholderiales; family Burkholderiaceae_C; genus Rhodoferax. The sequence goes on along the minus strand of CAIVHU010000041.1, from coordinate 18,517 downwards.
GTTTGAGCTGTTGCGGTGTCGCCCCATCACGGCGCAGCAGGTGGTTGAGGCCGATGATGGCGTTCAGTGGCGTGCGGATCTCATGGCTCATGTTGGCCAGAAAAGCGCTCTTGGCCAGGTTGGCGGCATCGGCTGCATCGCGTGCCTGCTGCAGCGCCACCTCCATGCGCTTGCGCTCGGTGATGTCGCGGGCCGCGGCAAACACGCCCAGCACCACACCGTCCGCATCACGGTAAACGCTGGCGTTGTAAAGCACATCGGTGACCTTGCCCGATACATGGCGGATGGCCAGCGGATAGTCTGTGACGGACTCTTTCAGAAATACTTCGCGGTAGCCTGCGCGTGCCAACTCAGGCTCAGTGAAATAGTCGGCAAAGTCACTGCCAATGAGTTGGCTGCGATCGACCCCGGTGACCTGCTCGGTGGCCTGGTTGACGTCGGTGATCTTGCCCTGGGCACTGATGGTGACCAGTGGGTCCAGACTGACTTCGAGCAAGCTGCGTGCGTATTGAGCCGCCGCCTGATTGGCTTGTTCGGCACGTTTGCGCTCTGTGATGTCACGTGCGGCGGCAAACACGCCCAGTACCAGGCCATCGGCATCCCGATAAACACTGGCGTTGTACAGCACGTCTGTGATCTTGCCTGACACATGGTGAATGGCCAGCGGGTAGTCAGTGACGGTGCCTTGCGAAAACACCTGCAGGTAACCGGCGCGCGCCTGCTCAGGCTCGGTGAAGTAGTCGGCAAAATCACTGTCAATCAAATGCGCACGCGCCACCCCGGTGACTTTCTCGGTGGCGGCGTTCACATCGGTGATCTTGCCTTCAGCGCTGATGGTGACCAGCGGGTCCAGACTGGCTTCGAGCAAGCTGCGGGCATAGGTGGACGAGGTAACAACAGGGGTGTTCATGGTGAATCCTTTGCCTGTGATGCGGCCAGGACCCGGCTGTCGGTGTCCTTGAAGCGCTCGGCAATGGCCACAAAATCAGTGAAATTGGCCAAAAAAGCATCCATGACATCCGGATCGAAGTGTTTGCCGCGCTCGGCGACGATGATGTCACGCGCCTGGGCATAGGGCATGGCCGGCTTGTAAACGCGCGCCGAAATCAGCGCATCAAACACATCGGCCAATGCCATGATGCGCGCCGACACCGGAATCACCACACCGGCGAGGCCGTCCGGGTAACCGCTGCCGTCCCATTTTTCGTGGTGCCAATGGGCAATTTCCTTGGCCAGCGCCAAAAACGCCAGCGGCATTTCGATGTCTTTTTCGGCCAGCTCTATGGCATCGCTGCCAAATTTGGCGTGCTTTTGCATCACCCGCATTTCATCGGGGGTGAGCTTGCCGGGCTTGAGCAAAATGTCATCGGGAATGCCGACCTTGCCAATGTCGTGCAAGGGGGCCGAGCGCGCCAACAAATCAATGTAGCGGGTATTCAGGGTGCTGGCAAAGCGCGGATTGCGCTGCAAGCCGCGCGCCAGCAGTTGCACATAGCCCTGCGTGCGCAAGATGTGGTTGCCGGTCTCGGGGTCGCGAATTTCAGCCAGGTGCGCCAGCGCCCGGATGCTGATGCGTTGTGTGCGGTCGTTCTCCTGCATGCGCTGGGTCACCTCGGCTTCGAGCATCGCCGTCTGGTTTTTCATCCAGTCGCGGGCTTTTTTGGCCTGCAGCTGGGTGCTGACGCGGGCCAGCACCACATTGGGCTTGAATGGCTTGGTGATGTAGTCTGCCGCACCCAATTGCAAACCGCGTTCAATGTCGTCCGCTTCAGCCATGGCGGTCAAAAACACCACGGGTATGTCGCGCGTGACCGGGTTTTCGCGCAATTGGGCCAGCACCGCGTAGCCGTCCATGCCGGGCATCATGACATCGAGCAAGATCAGATCCGGCCCGGGTTGGCGTGCCGCCATGCGCAACCCCGCAACACCCTGATTGGCCACCAGCACTCGGTAGAGAGGCAGCAACAGTCCGCTGAGGACACTCAGGCTCTCGGCCGAATCGTCAATCAGCAAAACAGTGGCATCTATTTTGAGTTCCATACGATCGTTCTGTTTGGCCACGCTACATCTTCCGCTCGTGCCTGGCTCTTTCTTGCGCAGATGACATCACTGATGTCGGGGTGACGATGTCTTCGCGGGTCAAGCCTCAGTGGGCGCTTGGCACCATCATAGGATTTTTGATGCGTTTGGCAAGACCGTTCTTGAACTTTGCAGAGCTGGTTCGCCAAACCCGTCAAAGGCGCCTTCCCAATGGCAATGATGACCCTGCAATGCGAGGCACTTCAGCTTGACGTGTAAGATTTTTACGGACCAGGCGACTGATGTGAGCACTACCCGAGGACACCCCATGATGACGAAACGAAGCTTGTTGAAGAGCTTGAGCGGCTGGCTGGCCGGGGCCGCGCTGTCAAACCGCGCGTTGGCGGATGCGGCGCTGGCGGTCACCAAATCCGAGGCCGAATGGCGCAAGCTGATCTCCAACGCTGCCTACAACGTGCTGTTTGAACACGGCACCGAACGCGCTGGCAGCAGTGCGCTCAACGCCGAGAAGCGGCCTGGCACCTTTGTCTGCGCCGCCTGCAATCAGCCGCTGTTTGACGCCGCCGCCAAATACGAGAGCGGCACCGGCTGGCCCAGTTTCTGGCAGCCGCTGACCGGCGCGTTGGGCACCTCGACCGATTTCAAGCTGATCTACCCACGCACCGAATACCACTGCGTGCGCTGCGGCGGCCACCAGGGCCATGTCTTCAACGATGGCCCGCAACCGACCGGCAAGCGCTATTGCAACAACGGTGTCGCGCTGGCTTTTGTGCCCAGGGGTGAGACCCTACCCGCACTGCGAACCTGAGTATCAAATTGGCCTCAAGCCTTTATATTCAAAGGGCTGGCAGCTATCGTTTTGATGAATTCTGGATCACCAACCCGAGCTTGCAAGTGATACCGTCCACGCTGGCTTGCCAGCTGAGGCCTCACTGCCGCGCGGTGCGCACGTTGGGCGGCAGCGGCTGCGGAAAGCTGGTCCGAAACGGGTTGATATCCAGCCCGCCACGTCGCGTGTAACGCGCATACAAGCTGAGCTTGTGGGTCTGGCAGCGCGTCTGGATGTCCATGAACATGCGCTCCACGCAGTCCTCATGAAAGCCTGTGTGGTTGCGAAAACTCACGATGTAACCCAGCAGCCCGGCCTGGTCGATCTGTGGACCAAAGTAGCTGATCTGCACGCTGGCCCAGTCTGGCTGGCCGGTCACCGGGCAGTTGCTTTTGAGCAGGTGGCTGGTCAACGTCTCGCTCACCGGGGCCTCGTCGGTGGCGGCGGTGAGTAGCTCGGGCGCGGGCGTGTAGCGGTCGCAATCGAGGTCGAGGCGGTCCAGGCTCAGGCCATCCAGCTCAAACAGCGGCTCGCGGTCAAACTGGTCAGCGGCGATCAGTTTCACGCCGACGCTGCTTTGCATCACGCCGCCACGCCAGGCGGCCTCGGTCAGATCGGTGCGCAGGCGCGCCAGCACCTCAGACGCATCGGCAAAACGCGTGTTGCTGAAGCTGCCCAGGTAGAGCTTGAGCGACTTGCTCTCGATGATGTTGACCGACTCGCAAGGCACCGTGATGTGCGCCAGCGCCACCTGCGGCTTGCCGCGGGCATTGAGCCAGCTCAGCTCAAACGCGGTCCACAGGTCAGCCCCCAGAAACGGCAGCCGCCCGGCCAGGCCCAGCTTGTCACGTTGCGGCGCGCGCGGTATCGGGAACAGCAGACTGGCATCGTACTGGTCGGCATAGACCGTGGTTTGCCCCAAGGGCGAAGGAGGAATCAGGCTCATGGATACTCTGCTTTCAGTAGCTGCTTGCGCTTTATTTATAAGGGCTTTAGCATGATTTTGTCTGCAAAACTTAGTCAATCCCACGGCGGCGAAACACCAGCCGGTCGGGCTCGGAAGCTGCAGCATCAAACGCGTAACCCTCGGCATCAAACGCCTTGAGTTGCTCGGGCTTTGCGACCGCGTGGGTCGCGGCAAAACGCGCCATCAGGCCGCGAGCCCGCTTGGCGTGAAAGCTGACGATCTTGTATTTGCCGCCCTTGAACTCCTCAAATACACACTCCACCACGCGCGCTTTCAGGGCTTGTCGATCGACCGACTTGAAATACTCGACCGAGGCCAGGTTAACGATGACCGGGTCGCGCTCTTTCTTTAGGCGGGTGTTGAGGTGCTCGGCAATCTGCCTGCCCCAGAACTCGTAGAGGTTTTTGCCGTGCGGGTTGGGCAGTTGGGTGCCCATCTCCAGTCGGTACGGCTGCATGTAGTCCAGCGGACGCAACACACCGTAGAGCCCGCTCAGGATGCACACATGGTTTTGCGCCCAGGCGAGAGACTGGGCATCGAGCGTCTTGGCGTCCAGCCCCTCGTACACATCACCGTTGAAGGCCAGCACCGCCTGCTTGGCATTTTTGGCGGTGAATTTGGGCCGCCAGGCCTGGTAGCGCGCCACGTTCAGGCCGCTAAGGGCATCGCTGAGATGCATCAGTTCGGCAATGTCCTGTGGGGACTTCTGGCGCAGGATGTCGATCAGCTCAGTCGCTTGCGGCACAAACTGCGGCTGCGTGTGCGGCACATCACCGGCCGGGGTGTCGTAGTCGAGCGATTTGGCGGGGGAGAGTAAAAACAGCATGGTCAATCAAGGAAGTTGAGCAACGGATGCATCACACACAGGCAACATGTGTTTTGCAGTCAGTGGCATTATCGTGACAGCGGCGATAAAGAATGGCTATCAATAGCTTATAAACAATGCATCGTGAAAACGATAGTATGCCGCTATCATTAGTCCCATCGGCACCAACCGTCCGATGTCTCAAGTTTCTAAACCAACCCTCCAAGGAGTTCCAGATGTCATTGATCAACACACAAGTCAAGCCTTTTAAAGCCCAAGCCTACCAAGCTGGCAAATTTTTTGAAGTCACCGAGCAGTCGCTGATGGGCAAGTGGTCCGTGGTGGTGTTCTACCCAGCTGACTTCACCTTTGTCTGCCCGACCGAACTCGAAGACCTGGCCGACGCAAGTGCCGAATTCGCCAAAGCAGGCGTGGACATTTACAGCGTGTCCACTGACACCCATTTCTGCCACAAGGCTTGGGCTGACACGTCGCCCGCCATCAAGAAGGTGCAGTACGCCATGATTGGTGACCCCACCGGTGCCATCACCCGCAACTTTGACGTGATGATCGAAGAAGCCGGTCTGGCGCTGCGCGGCACCTTCGTGATCAATCCCGAAGGCGTGATCAAGGTTTGCGAAATCCATGACCTCGGCATTGGCCGTGATGCCATGGAACTGCTGCGCAAGGTCAAGGCGGCCCAGTACGTTGCCACCCACGATGGTGAAGTCTGCCCAGCCAAGTGGAAAGAAGGCGAAGCGACCCTGAAGCCGTCTCTGGACCTGGTCGGCAAGATCTAAGATACCGGCGACTTGACAGGCGCACCGCAGAGTGCGCCGCAAGCCGGACAACGTCAGGGCGACACGTGCGCCTTGCCGTCCGGCTTTTTTATTGACAAAATTGACCTCCAGCCCTTTAAAAACGAGCGCTGACAGCTATTTATTTCAGAGTAACCGAGGAGTCCACCATGCTCGACCAAGAACTGCAAACCCAATTAGCCGCCTACCTGCAGCGCGTCACACTTCCGCTCGAGATGGTGGCCAGCCTCAACGATTCCGAGAGCTCGCAGCAGCTCAGACAACTGCTGCAGCAAATCGACGGCATGTCTGACAAGATCAGCCTGCGTCTGGATGGCGACAACGATCGCAAACCGTCATTCACCCTGCACCGCACTGGCTCCACGACGAGCCTGCGTTTTGCCGCGATCCCGCTCGGCCATGAATTCACTTCGCTGGTGCTGGCCCTGCTGTGGACCGGCGGCCACCCGCCCAAGGTGGAGCCTGAAGTGATCGAGCAGATCGAGGCGCTGGACGGCGACTTCAATTTCGAGATTTACATGTCGCTGTCGTGCCACAGTTGCCCCGACGTGGTGCAGGCCCTGAGCCTGATGGCCATCAACAACCCCAAGGTCAAGGTCACGGTGATTGACGGCGCGCTGTTTCAGGACGAGGTGACCCAGCGCCAGGTGATGGCCGTGCCTGCGGTGTTTTTGAACGGCCAGGAATTCAGCTCCGGGCGCAGCAGCGTGGAAGAAATTTTGGCCAAGCTCGACACCGGTGCAGCCGCACGTGATGTCGCCAAACTCAGCGCGCAGGTACCTTATGACGTGCTGATCGTCGGCGGTGGCCCGGCGGGCGCAGCGGCGGGCGTGTATGCGGCTCGCAAGGGCATCCGCACCGGCATTGCCGCCGAGCGCTTCGGCGGCCAGGTGAATGACACCATGGGCATCGAAAACTTTGTCTCGGTGATGGAAACCACCGGCCCCAAATTTGCCGCCGCGCTGGAAGCCCATGTGAAGGCCTACAACGTCAATTTCATGAACGGGCAGCGGGCCGACAAGCTGATTCCGGCGACATCGCCCGGCGGCCTGATCGAAATCCGCCTCGCCAATGGCGGCTCCTTGAAGAGCAAAACCATCATCTTGAGCACCGGTGCGCGCTGGCGCAATGTCAATGTGCCTGGCGAAGCCGAGTACAGAAACAAGGGCGTGGCCTACTGCCCGCACTGCGACGGCCCGCTGTTCAAGGGCAAGCGCGTGGGCGTGATCGGCGGCGGCAACTCGGGCGTGGAAGCCGCGATTGACCTGGCCGGCATTGTCGAACACGTGACGCTGATCGAGTTCGACACCAAGTTGCGCGCCGACGCGGTACTGGTGGCCAAGCTGCAAAGCCTGGCCAACACCACCATCATTCTCAACGCCCAGACCACCGAAATCACCGGCGACGGCCAGAAGATGAACGGCCTGACTTACAAGGACCGCACCAGCGGCGAGTTTCAGCACCTCGACATGGCGGGCGTGTTTGTGCAAATTGGCCTCGTACCCAACACCGAATGGCTCAAAGGCACGCTGGAGCTGTCCAAACACGGCGAAATCGTGATCGATGCCAAGGGTGCCACCTCGCTGCCGGGCGTCTATGCCGCAGGCGATGCCACCACCGTGCCGTTCAAGCAAATCATCATCGCCGCTGGTGATGGTGCCAAGGCGGCGCTCAGCGCGTTTGACTACCTGATGCGTCTGCCTGCGGTGGCCACGCCAGCAGCGGCAGCACGCCAGGAGGCGGCTGCAGAGGAAATGGCCACGGCATAACCCGGCTGGCCTGTGACTGGCTCGGTAAAATCGGGCCAGTCCCCTCTTTTTACTTGGAGCGGCACCTTTTGGGTGCCGTTCGTCTTTGATTGATTCCCATGACCGACGCACTGCACCAACCTGGCCTCAACAGCCTGTCCAAATCCTTTGAGCCCGCCGCCCTGGAAGCCCATTGGGGCCCGGAATGGGAAAAGCGCGGTTATGGCGTGGCAGGCTACCGTGGCACCGGCGCGCCCGATGCGGCGGCAGCCGCGCGCGGTGACAACTTCTGCATCCAGCTGCCGCCACCGAACGTGACCGGCACGCTGCACATGGGCCACGCGTTCAACCAGACCATCATGGACAGCCTGACGCGCTACCACCGCATGGCGGGCTTCAATACCGCCTGGATTCCGGGTACCGACCACGCAGGCATTGCCACACAGATCGTGGTGGAGCGCCAGCTGCAAGGCCAAGGCATCAGTCGCCACGACATGGGCCCTACCCCGGCTGAGGCACGCAAGAACTTTGTGAGCAAGGTGTGGGAGTGGAAAGAAAAAAGCGGCAACACCATCACCACCCAGATGCGCCGTATGGGCGACACGGTGGACTGGAGCCGTGAGTACTTCACAATGGATGACAAGCTGTCCAAAACCGTGACCGAAACTTTTGTGCGCCTGTACGAGCAAGGCCTGATCTACCGTGGCAAACGTCTGGTCAACTGGGACCCGGTGCTAATGAGCGCGGTCAGCGATCTGGAAGTGGAGTCGGAGGAAGAAGACGGCAGCCTGTGGCACATCCTCTACCCCTTTGCCGACGGCCCGCAGTTGGTTGACGGCGAACTGGCTCCCGGCCTGGTCGTGGCCACGACACGGCCTGAGACCATGCTGGGCGACGTAGCCGCCATGGTGCACCCGGAGGACGAGCGCTACGCGCACCTGATCGGCAAACACGTCACCCTGCCCCTGTGCGACCGCATCATCCCGATCATTGCCGACGAGTATGTGGACAAGGCCTTTGGCACTGGCGTCGTGAAAGTCACCCCGGCGCATGACCAGAACGACTATGCGGTGGGCCAGCGCCACAAGCTGCCAATGATTTGTGTGCTGACGCTGGATGCCAAGATTGATAGCACTGCACCCAGCGCCTATGTGGGCCTGGACCGATTTGCAGCCCGCAAACAGATCGTCAAGGACCTGCAGGCGTTGGCGCTGATGGTCGAGATCAAGAAACACAAACTGATGGTGCCGCGCTGCGCCCGCACCGGCCAGGTCATCGAGCCCATGCTCACCGACCAGTGGTTCGTGGCCATGACCAAGGTCAGCGAATCTGACCCCACCGGCAAGAGCATCACCCAAAAAGCCATCGACGCGGTGCAATCCGGCCAGGTCAAGTTTGTGCCCGAGAACTGGGTCAACACCTACAACCAGTGGATGAACAACATCCAGGACTGGTGCATCAGCCGCCAGCTCTGGTGGGGCCATCAGATTCCGGCTTGGTATGCCGAGGATGGTACGGTTTTTGTAGCACGCAACGAAGGCGAAGCAAGGTCTCAAGCCGAAAAAGCTGGTTACACCGGCACCCTCAAGCGTGACGACGACGTGCTTGACACCTGGTATTCCAGCGCCCTCGTCCCGTTCTCCACCATGGGCTGGCCCGAAAGCGGCACGTCAACCAGCAACGCAGCTCAGGACGGAGCCCGCGCCGAACCGGGCGATGTCGCTAGCGCAGCGCATCTGAGCCCGGTCGGCACGGGCTCCGTCCTGAGCGGAACCAACGCTCAAACGGGGCTCAACGACATTGACTTGTACCTCCCCAGCAGCGTGCTGGTCACCGGTTACGACATCATCTTTTTCTGGGTCGCTCGGATGATCATGATGACCACGCACTTCACCGGCCAGGTGCCGTTCAAGCACGTGTACATCCACGGCCTAGTGCGCGACGCGCAGGGCCACAAGATGAGCAAGAGTGAAGGCAATGTGCTCGACCCGGTCGATTTGATCGACGGCATCGCGCTGCCCGAACTGCTGGTCAAACGCGCCGAAGGCCTGCGCAAACCCGAAACCGCGCCGCAAGTGCGCAAAAACACCGAGAAGGAATTCCCCAGCGGCATCCCCGCCTTTGGTGCGGACGCGCTGCGTTTCACCTTTGCGTCGCTTGCCTCGCTGGGCCGCAGCATCAATTTCGACGCCAAGCGCTGCGAGGGCTACCGCAACTTCTGCAACAAACTCTGGAACGCCAGCCGTTTTGTACTGATGAACTGCGAGGGCCAGGACTGCGGCTTGAACGACGGGTTATTGGGGTCAGACACCAAATTCGGAACGAAATTGGGCTCTGACCCCAAAAACCCCGCCGCTTACCTGAACTTCAGCCAGGCCGACCGCTGGATCGTCTCGCTGCTGCAAAAAGCCGAGGCCGATGTCACCCAGGGCTTTGCCGACTACCGGCTGGACAACGTGGCCAGCACCATTTATGACTTTGTCTGGAACGAGTTCTGCGACTGGTACCTGGAAATCGCCAAGGTGCAAATCCAGACTGGTGACGACGCACAAAAGAGAGCCACGCGCCGCACGCTGATCCGCACGCTGGAGACCATCCTGCGTCTGGCGCACCCGGTGATCCCGTTTGTGACCGAAGAGCTTTGGCAAAAGGTAGCGCCCGTTGCGGGGCGGCTAGCCCCCGCAACCTCCGATCCTTCGGGTCGCGCCGGTGCTTCGGTGGCGATTGCCGCCTACCCGGTCAGCCAGCCCGAGCGCATTGACGAGGCCGCTATCGCCCACGTGGCCAAGCTCAAAACGCTGGTCGATGCCTGCCGCAATCTGCGTGGCGAGATGAACGTGTCACCCGCCACGCGACTACCGCTGTTTGTGCTGGCAGGCTTCAGCGCGGAGGCCACTTTCATGACCGAAGCCGCACCGGTGTTGCAAGCACTGGCGAAACTGAACGAAGTGCGCGTGTTTGACGACGAAGCTGCCTGGGCAGCCGCCGCCCAGGCTGCGCCCGTGGCCGTGGTCGGAGATGCCCGCATTTGCCTCTATATGGAAGTGGATGTGGCTGCCGAGAAAACGCGATTAGGCAAGGAACTGGCGCGGCTGGAAGGCGAGATCGTCAAGGCCAACGGCAAGCTGGGCAACGAATCCTTTGTGGCCCGTGCACCTGCTGCCGTGATTGATCAGGAACGCAAACGTCTGGCAGACTTTGAGGCGACCATCGCCAAGATCCAGGACCAGTTGGCCCGCCTGGGCTGATCAGCGCCGACGCAGCACGTGGATGTAGGTGCTGTCCAGCGTTTGCTGGTCCAGCAGTTCGTTGCCAGTCTGGCGGGCAAACGCCTTGAAGTCGCGGAGTGAACCAGCATCGGTGGCCTTGACCTGCAGCGTCTGGCCGCTTTCCATGCTGCTGAGCGCTTTTTTGGCGTGCAGAATGGGGAGAGGGCAATTCAGGCCGCTGGTGTCGATTTCTTTGTCAATGTGCATGGCTGATTCCTGAAAAATGGGGGCTGGGGTCACGCCGGGAACACGCCGGTGGACAGATAGCGGTCGCCCCGGTCGCAGACGATAAAAACAATTGTCGCGTGGCGCGCGGTTTTGGCAAGCTCCTGCGCCACCCAGCACGCGCCCGCCGCTGAAATACCGGCAAAAATGCCTTCGTCGCGTGCCAGTCGGCGGCACATGGATTCGGCATCTTCCTGGCTCACGTACAGCAATTCATCGACATGCGTCGGGTCGTAAATTTTGGGCAGATACGCCTGTGGCCACTTGCGAATACCCGGAATGCGCGAGCCGTCAGTTGGCTGAACGCCTATGATTTTGATAGCAGGATTCTTCTTCTTGAGAAACTGCGACACCCCGGTGATGGTGCCGGTGGTGCCCATGGCGCTGACAAGGTGGGTGATTTTGCCCTGCGTGCCTTTCCAGATTTCCGGGCCGGTGGTTTCGACGTGGATGCGCGGGTTGTCCAAGTTGGAAAACTGGTCCAGCACATGGCCCTTGCCCTCGCGCGCCATCTGGTCGGCCAAGTCGCGCGAATATTCCATGCCGCCGCTTTTGGGGGTCAGGATCAGCTCGGCACCAAACGCCTTCATGGTTTGCGCGCGCTCAATCGACAAGTCCTCTGGCATGATCAAAATCATGCGGTAGCCCTTGACGGCTGCGGCCATGGCCAGCGCAATCCCGGTGTTGCCGGAGGTGGCCTCGATCAGCGTGTCCCCCGGTTTGATCTCGCCACGCTCCTGCGCGCGGGCAATCATTGAGAACGCGGCCCGGTCTTTGACCGACCCGGCCGGGTTGTTTCCCTCCAACTTGCCCAGGATGACGTTGCCATGCAAGGCGCCCGCTTCCATGCCGATTCGCTGCAAACGAACCAGCGGCGTCTTGCCAATCAAATCTTCAATCGTCGGATATTTCATACCCCGCACTGTGCCATAATTCGCGCTCTCTCCCGATGCCCGGGTGGTGAAATTGGTAGACGCAGGGGACTCAAAATCCCCCTCCGAAAGGAGTGCCGGTTCGATTCCGGCCCCGGGCACCATTTATAAGGCCGCAACGTTCCAAAAACGTCCGGCCTTTTACTTTTCCCCAGTGAAAACTCTTAGTTTGTCGCGCGGCAGCGTCCGCCATAGTGTGCCACATTCGGCACAAACCTGGGGGCATTTTCGGGGGCATCGTTTTACAAAATGAGGGCATCTCTGAAAAATGCCCATGCCCCAGTAATGAGTGGCACATCGGCCTGGGGCATCCCCGAAACTTGCGCACGCAAAAATTATGTGAACTGGTCAGTCCTTGATGGTCGGTTGCCAAAGATTGACCTTCACTTCTAACTTTCTCCGTGTATTTTCGGACGCATGATCGCCACCCATGCTCAAAAAAAATGGGGGGCACTGGGGGCAACTGTGGATAACTACCCTAAACCATTGTCAGGATTGAAGAATTCTGTCCCCAGTTTGACTGGGGGCAAGTCGTTTTTGAGTGGGGGCACTGGGGGCAGTCGTGTCCGCGAACGTCCGCCAGCGTGCAACCGTTCATTCGCTTGGTGCTTGGTGTGCGGTCACGCTGGCCAGTAACGGCCGGCCATCCGGTGCATGACTTGCGCTATTTCGTGACGATCAGAAATCAAGCTCAAAGATCGCAGGTGGTATGCGGTAACACCAGGTATTGCCAATGCCAGGCAGGCGCGGTCTACAGTCGAATGCACGGCCTTTGTCGGGCATCAAGCAGCCGTGATCCAGCAGCACACGGGCCACCGTCTTATGGTCAAAGCCTTGGCAAACCTCGACCTTGAATGTCTCAGTCAGGATGAAATATTCAAAGCTCACGCTTTCACCCAGCGCCGCTGGCATCCGGTCGCCATACTCTGCCCCAAACTGACTATTCGTTTTAACTGGGACACCATCCTCGTTGAGCATTCGCCGCACGCCTGCCCGGTTCAAGGTCTTGGGTGCCTGGTCATCAGCACTCCGGTGCCACATGGCAAAGCGGCCCTCCGCATTGAGCTCCAAAAAACGCCGCACTTGCCGCAGCATGGCCACTATCTCGCCATTGCCGATGCCACCACGGGCAGCTAGCCAGGCATTGAAGCAAGCACGAGCGGCCCTTTCGCTCTCGCCCGCTGGCCAGCCGGTCAGCCCCGCCACCGTGGCCATCTCGCCAGCAGCACCCACCAGTGCAAAGCGTGCACCCACTCGCTCAACTTGACCGCTGCAATTCTTGGGGATCATCGATAGCGCCAAGGCGTTTGATGCGTTGCGAATGTCTGCCTTCAAGGTGTCGGCATGCTCGGTTAACCATTGCAGCCAGGCGCGGCCGGTGGCGCCGTACACCGTTTGTGCCTGCCCGGTAATGTGCTTTGCAAAGGTTGAGCCGCCTTCCATGCCGTGCAGGTCTTCAAAAGCACCCAGCCCGGCCCCGGCATCGGCCGGAATATCGGCCATGCGCACTTCCTGCCCAGTGCGGGTCCGTTTCATGCCTTCTGCCATGTGGTCAGACAGGCCCACTTCACCAGCGGACAGGAACAGCAGCCGCCATGCCTGCCGGGCTCTTGGTGCGCCGTTTCGGGTGACGCGGGCCTTGCCTTGTTCATTGGCCAGCATATAGGCACATTCGCCTGCTGTCTTGGGATCGATCTGTGCCAGTTCATCAAGGATCAGCAGGCAGTCACTGTGCTGCGCGGCCGTGGCTTCAAGGGCATTGTCGGTGCTGCGCCAACGCTGCAGATACCTGGTGCCACCATACACACTGGCGGCCAGTTTCAATGCTGTGGTCTTGCCACCCGATGAATCGCCTCGGTAATGAAACCCACCACTCTCCATACCCCCCGGGCGCAACAGTGGCCCAGCAAAAGCGCATGCCACCGCGAAGGCCAAGCGGGAATTGCCCACACACAATGCACCCACTCGCTCGCGCCATTGATCGGCCGTGCCCTTGACGCGAAACGTGTTTTCCACCGGGTTGTCACTCTGAAAGACGATGCGCTCGGCATCGTCGCCGATAGTGTCCTTTGGCAGCACAAAAGCCCTGCCATGCCAGCCGATGCGATTGGTACAGCTTGCAAACTTTTCAGGAGTGCGGGTTTGAATGTACTGGGTCAACCTGGTGCGGGCGCGGGGCGTGGTGGCAATGCGCAGGCCCATGTTCAGCAGAGTGGCCCGGTACTCGCCGCCATCAGCACTCAACATGCGGGCGGGCATCGCCCAGGTCTTGACGTGCCCCAGCGGGTCGGCAAAGGCCAGCAGGTAACCCCAGCCGCCGCCGTCCTGGTCGCGGGTCAAAGCCTCCACAGCCAAACGGCTGCAAAGCCATTCGGGCGGCTTGCGCTTGCCGTCCTGGTCGGCACCGCAAAACCAGACACCGGTATCGTCAACCAGGAAGGGGTCGACGGCATCCATGACAAATGACCGCACCACATCAAGCACAGTGGTCTGATGCAGATTCAACGCTCGGCACGAGCACATATGCAGCTGTTGAATCAGCAGCGCAGATTCTGTCCGCAATCAATACGTCGATCATGATTGCTCTGACGCTTGAATGCGCTCGGCAATCCATTGATCAATCTTGGATGCTGGCCAACATACGGCCCGGCGGCTCAGTCTCATCGGGCGCGGGAATTCTGGCGGGTTGCGATTGAACATCTCATAAATCGCGGATTTTTTAAGCCCGACACGTGCCACCACGGCGGGCAGACGCAGCAGGGTCTCAGTGGGTGGTGCGGGTGGGTTGGCTTGTACTTTCATGTTTTTCCTTGCGTTGAAAACGTTAAAAATGGAACGCTCGGTGGTTAAAACTCCCTTTGCCAACTAAGCGCGCGGATGTCTGACCTAGCGTTGAGGCACTCGATTCGTTGTTCGCCACCATCCATATACGTTTGAAGCGCAAGTGCTGTTTGTCCGGCTCAAAAGCTCAGCAGCTCTGGACAGCCTGCTGGAGGTGTTGCATCTTTTCGCACTTGATGTGCTTGCAAGCGACCCATGAAGAGAAGATGTTGTCGATGCTTTGGTGTGCATTGTGTACGGACGATTGGCGTACAATTACTTTACCCAACACGTGAACATTTTTTTGGTAAGGATGAAGAACATGCAAGTCAGTACCACCTCCTCCACCAAGGCCAGAGGCTCACGGCTTGAGGCGCGCATTAGCAACGAACAAAAGGCGCTGTTTCAGCAAGCCGCGATGCTCTCCACTCGAACTTTAAGTGAGTTTGTGGTCGCCAGTGCCCAAGAGGCTGCGACCCGAATTATTGAAGCGCATGAAACCATTCGGCTTGAGCGCGAAGACCAGATTCGGTTCGTCCAGACCCTGCTCAATCCACCTGAACCAAATGCTCGCCTGCGTCAAGCTGCCCAACAGTACCGCGCCATGTTAGGCGTTTAAAACCGTGCTTGTTACCTCGTGGCAAGTGATAGCGCTGCAAAAAGAACACGAGCGCCAGAACTTCACCTGCGGTAGCCCCGCGCTTGACCGTTATCTCAAGAACCAAGCGCGCCAGGACAGCGACAAACGGGTTGCCGCTGTATTTGCACTAGTCCAGCCGCCAGCCTCTCAAGTGTTGGGTTACTACACCCTCTCAGCGTCAACCGTCCATGCCGATGAAGTGCCGCCAGAGTTCGCTCGCAAACTTCCTCGCTATCCACAATTGCCCGTCACTCTACTGGGACGATTGGCAATCGATCAAGGACTCAAAGGTCAGGGGATGGGGCAGTTCTTGCTCATGGACGCACTGCATCGCAGTCTGCAAGCTGCCGCCGGTATTGCCGCCATGGCTGTTGTGGTTGATGCCAAAGATGCATTAGCAGCAGATTTTTATCAGCACTTCGGCTTCATACCCTTGAACCTGTCGATCAGTAGGTTGTTTTTGCCCATGAAGACCATCGCGACACTTTTTGATTAGATTTCGTTGTAATCGAGTAGCAGTACTGCCGGTATGCCGTCGTTGTCGGGCACCCGCTTCTAGTCGTGTAGAGCCAGCGGGAACCGCGAGGTGCTTGCCCGAAACTTGAGGTACAAGGTTTCATCAAATCGGGTGACCATACAGCCGACGGTCGTGACCGCGAACTACGTGCCCACAGCTGTCGGTCACGGTCTAAAAACCGGCCTTTCGTGTTGTCGGTACTTTGAAAGCACAGTCATTTGCAAGATCGAAAAATATGTTGTATGATACGCATCATGCGAAAGTCACCGAACATCCGAAGCACTGCCAAAGAGGCATCTCACGAGCGTATCGTGAGCGCTGCAGCAAAAGCCATTCGCCGTAGTGGCTACGACGGCACGGGTGTTGCCGACATCATGAAAGAAGCGGGGCTGACGCATGGCGCTTTCTACGCCCACTTTGCATCCCGCGAAGCCATGCTGGCAGAGGCTGCAGACCGTGCTGGTGCTGAATCCAATGCGCTGGCCGCAAGTGTCATTGCGGCAGTTCCGCCAGAGCAGTCCTTACAGACTCTCATGCAACTCTATCTCTCAAAAGAGCATCTTCAGGGCATCGAGACAGGTTGCCCGGTTTCGGCACTTGGCTCTGAAATGCCACGCCAGTCGCCCGAGGTACGTCGTGCAGCCACGCTGCGCATCAAGGAGATGATTGATCTGGTTGCACGCCAGTTTCCTGACTGGGGGCAGCCCAGCGCACACGAGCGGGCACTGGTGACGGTGGCTACGATGGTTGGCACCTTGATGCTGGCCCGCGCTGTGGATGATGCTGCGCTGTCGGACGCGCTGTGCAGTGCAAGCTTGAAGAGCCTGGCTTGGCCTGCAGCCGCGCCCGTCGATTGATTTTTTTGCCTGCAAATATGATGATCATCATACTAAACCCATTGATTACCCCAACCCTTGGGTTCAACCCAAGCACTTTTTAGCAATATGAAAACCATGAAAGCATTTACCCTTGATCGCTATGGAAAGAAGCGTGCTCTGCGCCTTGCAGATGTACC
Organism: uncultured beta proteobacterium; assembly: GCA_903905735.1. Lineage (GTDB taxonomy): Bacteria > Pseudomonadota > Gammaproteobacteria > Burkholderiales > Burkholderiaceae_C > Rhodoferax. The sequence goes on along the minus strand of CAIVHU010000041.1, from coordinate 1,892 downwards.
AACACCTGAACTGCGTGACGACGAAGTCTTGGTTCAGGTGCATGCAGCTGGCGTGAATCTGCTGGACGCCAAAATTCGCAATGGTGAGTTCAAACTCATCCTTCCCTATCGCACACCCTTTGTTCTGGGCCACGACGTAGCCGGCGAAGTGGTCAAGGTAGGGCGAAACGTGCGGCAGTTCAAGCCCGGTGACGAGGTCTATGCTAGGCCGGACGATTTGCGCATCGGAACGTTCGCAGAATTTGTCCCCGTCAAGGAAGCTTCCCTGGCCCTCAAGCCCAAGAACCTGACGATGGAAGAAGCTGCGTCCATCCCGCTGGTCGCTTTGACGGTTTGGCAGGCACTGGTTGAGAGGACCAAGCTAAAGAAAGGGCAAAAGGTCTTCATTCAGGCTGGCTCTGGCGGTGTGGGCACGTTTGCCATCCAGTTGGCCAAACATCTGGGCGCTACCGTTGCCACGACCACCAGCACAGGCAATGTGGCTTGGGTGAAAGGCTTAGGCGCTGATGTCGTCATTGACTACAAAAAAGAAGATTTTGAAAAAGTCCTGAACGGCTACGACCTTGTGCTGAACAGCCAGGATGGCAAGACGTTGGAGAAGTCTCTGAGTGTGCTCAAACCCGGTGGACGACTGATCTCCATTTCCGGACCGCCTGACCCGCAGTTTGCTGACGACATCGAGGCCCCCTGGTTTGTGAAGCAGGTCATGCGTCTTCTGAGCTTGGGTACCTGCAGAAAAGCCAAGCGCCTCGATGTGGGCTACTCGTTCCTGTTCATGAAAGCCAACGGCAGCCAGTTGAGGCAAATCACACAGCTGATCGAGTCCGGTGTCATCCGCCCGGTGATCGACAAGGTCTTTCCGTTTGCATCCACCAATGAGGCTTTGGCCTACGTCGAAAGCGGACGCGCCAAAGGCAAGGTGGTGATCAAGGTTCGCTGAGCCAAGCCACGCAAGGCTTTTGTTTGTTCTTTCATATGACGATCGTCATATTTATTCATTATTTATCCCCTGGAGTCCCCCCATGAAAATCGAAAATTCTGTTGTTCTTATCACCGGTGCCAACCGCGGAATCGGCTTGGCCTTCGCCCGCGAATTGCTGGCTCGCGGAGCCCGCAAGGTCTACGCTGCTGCGCGCAATCCCGCCACCGTGACCTTGGCCGGTGTGCAGGCTTTGCAGCTGGATGTGACCAATGACTGGCAAGTTGCCGCAGCAGCACACCAGGCGGCGGACGTGTCGCTGGTGATCAACAACGCCGGCATTGCCCAGCCCGGCGGGTTTCTGGAACAGGACAGTGAAGCGGTCGCGCACCGCATTTTGAGACCAACTTCTTTGGCATGCTGAACATGAGCAAGGCTTTCGCACCCGTGCTCAAAGCCAATGGTGGCGGCGCAATGCTCAATGTGCTGTCGGTTGCATCGTGGGTTAACGGTAGTGAGCTGGCCGCCTATTCGGCCAGCAAGTCATCTGCGTGGTCATTGACCAACTCCCTGCGTCATGAACTGGCGGGGCAGAAGACCCAGGTACTGGGCTTGCACATGGGCTATGTAGACACCGACCTCACGCGGGGCTTCGAAGTGCAGAAGAGCAGCGCCGAGGAAATTGTCCAGCGTGCGCTCGACGGATTGGAAGCTGGCGCGGATGAAGTGCTGGCCGATGCGCTGACCCAGCAGGTACGACAAGGGCTGACGGCATCACGTCCAGTCTATCTGCCCCAAACCAATTGAACACAGACCATCCCCCACAAACCATCGGAAAGACAAGCATGCTATTTAGTGCCTGACCGAAAACCCCGCATCCCCAATGGGGGATCGGTTGTTTCCCACAACGAAGATTTCCCCCATTCGGTCTTTCTCAGCAGTTTTTGGCTGATTTCTGGAGTTCTGGCGGCCT
>CAIVHU010000040.1 GCA_903905735.1 uncultured beta proteobacterium | reverse complement strand
TTCCACGATAACAAAGGTGTACTGGCCTATTCTTTTGCGCTTGTGTCCCACATTAGGTCGGGGAACTTTTTACGCAATCCTCTCAAAAATCCCGGGGCATTTGCGGCGCGTTCGACCTTAGATTTCGACGGACGTAACAACTGGTATGGCGATTTCTGCCGATTGTGCGGCTCTTGTACAGGGTTTTTGCAAAGGTGCCAGTTGTGAGAAGTTCTATCAGACCACATCCATGATCTTGCCAGTAATGCTTTCGCTTTTATATGTAATCGATTCCATTTTTAACGCATCGCGCATAAAGATATGACGAGCGATCTTCTATCCGAATAAAGAAAATATGCCAACTTTAAGGACTTTTTTAAAAAAATGCTATTTCTGGTCATTTTTTATAGACAACTCATATGTAATCGTTTACATTAATGCTTACTGAAAATCGCGAATTGAGCCTTTACCAGCAAAGAGACGCGCATGGAAATCATGATGAACGCACGCGTGAAACTGAACACCCAAGTCAGCCACAAGACTGAGCCCGGCGCTAGACCATCGGACCAAGCGCCATGGCCACCGAAAACATTACAACATCGCGTCCAGACAATACGCGCAATACGGTCATTTTGGAGCGCATACACGCAGATCGCTGGTGTGCGGGTGGTGATCAAAGCTCGTCAAAAGTCGGCTTCAAAAAAATTGAAGGTTGCTGCAGCGCTGATCGCCGGTTTTGACGATTTCATTGAGAAAACACTACGGCACTAGTAGAGAATTTTTAACTTTTTTTGGAGAACCGTATGACCATCAAAGTAGGTATCAATGGCTTTGGCCGCATCGGCCGCATGGTGTTTCGCGCTGCGGTGCAAAACTTTGACGACATTGAAATCGTCGGCATCAACGACCTGCTGGAGCCTGATTACCTGGCCTACATGCTGAAATACGACAGCGTGCACGGGCGTTTCAAGGGCGACGTGTCAGTCGATGCCGGTACCCTGGTGGTCAACGGCAAGCGTATCCGCCTGACGCAAGAGCGCGATCCAGCCAACCTGAAGTGGTCTGATGTGGGCGCTGACGTGGTGATCGAATCCACCGGTCTGTTCCTGGACAAGGTCACCGCCCAAAAGCACATTGACGCCGGTGCCCGCAAAGTAGTGCTCTCCGCCCCCAGCAAGGACGACACCCCCATGTTTGTCTATGGTGTCAACCACACCAGCTACGCCGGCCAGGCCATTTTGAGCAACGCCTCCTGCACCACCAACTGCCTGGCCCCGGTGGCCAAGGTGTTGAACGACAAATGGGGCATCAAACGCGGTTTGATGACCACCATCCATGCTGCCACCGCCACGCAAAAAACGGTCGATGGCCCGAGCAACAAAGACTGGCGCGGCGGTCGCGGCATTCTGGAAAACATCATCCCAAGCAGCACCGGCGCCGCCAAGGCCGTGGGTGTGGTCATTCCTGAGCTGAACAAAAAGCTCACCGGCATGTCCTTCCGCGTGCCGACCAGCGACGTGAGCGTGGTTGATCTGACCTGCGAGCTCAACAACCCTGCCACCATGGCCGAGATCTGCGCCGAGATGAAAGCCCAGTCTGAAGGCGCCATGAAGGGCGTGCTGGGCTTCACCACCGACAAGGTGGTCTCCACCGATTTCCGTGGCGAGCCTTGCACCAGCGTGTTTGATGCGGATGCCTGCATCGCCCTGGACAACACCTTTGTCAAGGTCGTGGCCTGGTATGACAACGAATGGGGCTACTCCAACAAGTGCCTCGACATGGCCCGCGTGGCCGCCCAATACAAAGGAGCCTGAGCATGAAAGTATTACGTTTTGCCGATGTGATTGCCAGTGGTGCCGCCAAGGGCAAGCGGGTGTTTATCCGCGCTGATTTGAATGTGCCGCAAGACAAAGAGGGCAACATCACCGAAGACACCCGCATCCGTGCCAGCGTGCCGTGTATCAAGATGGCGCTGGACGCCGGTGCCGCCGTCATGGTCACCAGTCACCTGGGCCGCCCGACGGAAGGTGAGTTCAAGCCCGAAGACTCTTTGGCTCCCGTGGCCAAGCGCCTGGGCGAGCTGCTGGGTTTTGAAGTACCGGTGGTGGCCAACTGGGTCGATGGTGTGGATGTCAAACCTGGTCACCTGGTGATGCTGGAAAACTGCCGCGTCAACAAGGGTGAGAAAAAGAATGCGCCCGAGCTGGCCCACAAGCTGGCCGCGCTGTGCGACGTGTTTGTGCACGATGCTTTTGGCACCGCCCACCGCGCCGAAGGCACCACCTACGGCATTGCCCAGTTTGCCCCCATCGCTTGCGCGGGCCCGCTGCTGGCGGCTGAAATTGACGCCATCAACAAAGCCCTGGCCAACCCGAAGCGCCCTCTGGTTGCCATCGTGGCCGGCAGCAAGGTCAGCACCAAGCTGAGCATTCTGCAAGCCCTGGCCAAAAACGTGGACAACCTCATCGTCGGTGGCGGCATTGCCAACACCTTCATGCTGGCAGCCGGCCTGAAGATTGGCAAGAGCCTGGCCGAGCCGACCCTGCTGGGTGAAGCCACCGCCGTGATCGAAGCCATGAAGGCACGCGGCGCGGACGTGCCGATCCCCACCGACGTGGTCTGCGCCAAAACCTTTGCTGCCGACGCCGTGGCTACCGTCAAGGCTGCCACTGACGTGGAAGAGGATGACATGATTCTGGACATTGGCCCGGTCACCGCTGCCAAACTGGCCGCGCAGCTCAAAGCCGCTGGCACGATTGTGTGGAACGGCCCGGTCGGCGTGTTCGAGTTTGCCGCGTCTGAGAACGGCACAAAAACGCTGGCCCACGCAATTGCCGAGTCCTACGCATTCAGCATTGCTGGCGGTGGCGACACGTTGGCGGCTATCGCCAAGTACGGCATCGAAAAAGACATCGGCTACATCTCGACCGGCGGCGGCGCTTTCCTGGAAGTGCTCGAAGGCAAGACCCTGCCTGCGTTTGAGATATTGCAGAAGCGGGCCGAGGGCTGATAGTCGAAGGTCGGGCGAATCAATCCCACCGACCTTTATCAATTTTCTCCTTAATTAACTTAAAAAGGATTCGTCAATGTCCCAAAAAATTCTGGATGTGGTCAAGCCCGGTATGGTGTCCGGTGACGATGTGCAAAAAATCTTTGCCATCTGCAAAGCCAACCAATTTGCGATGCCGGCGGTGAACGTCATCAGCACCGATTCCATCAACGCGGTGCTGGAAGCTGCTGCCAAGGCCCGGGCACCGGTGATCGTCCAGTTCTCCAACGGTGGTGCGGGGTTTGTCGCAGGCAAGGGCCTGAAACTCGACGGTCAGAAAGCGGCCATTTTGGGGGCTATTTCGGGTGCCAAACACATCCACCTGGTGGCTGAGTCTTATGGCGTGCCGGTGATTGTGCATACCGACCATGCCGCCAAAAAGCTGCTGCCCTGGATTGACGGCTTGCTGGATGCAGGTGAAAAACATTTTGCAGAAACTGGCAAGCCCCTGTTCAGCTCCCACATGCTGGACTTGTCCGAAGAGCCCTTGAAGGAAAACATCGCCATTTGCGGCCAGTATCTGGCCCGCATGGCCAAGATGGGCATGACGCTGGAGATCGAACTCGGTGTCACAGGTGGTGAAGAAGACGGCGTGGACAACAGCGCGCGCGACGCGTCCCTGCTCTATACCCAGCCCGCAGATGTGGCCTACGCTTTTGAGGAGCTGAGCAAGATCAGCCACCGTTTCACCATTGCCGCCTCTTTTGGCAATGTGCACGGGGTGTACAAGCCGGGCAATGTCAAACTCACCCCGAAGATCCTGGACAACTCACAAAAGTTCGTCTCTGAGAAATACAAGGTGGCGCCCAACACGCTGGACTTTGTGTTCCACGGCGGCTCGGGCTCCAGCGCTGCTGAAATCAAGGAAGCCATCAGCTACGGCGTGGTCAAGATGAACATCGACACCGACACACAGTGGGCAACCTGGGAAGGTGTCATGGCCTTCTACAAGAAGAATGAAGCTTATCTGCAAGGCCAGATTGGCAACCCCGATGGCGATGACAAGCCCAACAAGAAGTACTACGACCCGCGTGTTTGGCAACGTGCCGGGCAACTTGGCATGATTACGCGGCTGGAGCAGGCGTTCCAGGAACTCAATGCTGTAAATACCCTGTAACTCAGGCAGACCGCGTAAAAAAAGGCCGATGGAGACATCGGCTTTTCTGTTTCAGAGCGGAACATTTCTTGGTCAAACCTCAAATTGACACAGGATTATCTGTATAACGAGGCAGCACCAAAGATAGCAGGTCATTGAGTTATTCAAGCAGTTTCTGGTTGACACGCATCAGTTTGCCCGGGGAGCGGCGTTAATCAACAACCCTTTTGCCAACTGCGACGATCTCGTCATCGACCAAAGTTGCGAATCCAGTTCAGGGTGTATTGCAATAGCGTATCGCCACAACAGTGCTTTGCCACCGCCACATGATGACTTCAAATTCACCGCGCTCGGCAAGTGCCAATCCAGCACAGACCAGCGGCTAATAGTTCTTCGCTGACACCTTGGTGTCGAGCGCATCGCTGCGTCTTGCCCGGTAGGACCATGTCCGGGCAGGGCCAGCGCAGTCCGTCAACTCACTTCACCACCAGCAGACTCTCGTCCCACCTGGCGTGTTTCTTCAGCCCAGCCAGGTTGGCCACCGTGGCCGCGATATTGGACAGGCCCGCCGTGGCGGTTTGATTCAAGCCCAGCTTGCCGCCGGTGACCTTGTCAAACAGGATCAGCGGCACCGGGTTCAGGGTGTGGGCAGTTTTGGCTTTGTAGGAGCCGTCGGCATTCAGCGACGGTTGTTTGGTTTTTTTGTCCAGCTCATACATCTCGTCGGCGTTGCCGTGGTCGGCGGTGATCAGGGCCACGCCGCCTGCGGCTTCAATGGCGGGCAGCAAGCGCGCCAGCGCCAGGTCAACGGCTTCCACGGCCATGGTCGCAGCGCGGAAGTTGCCGGTGTGGCCGACCATGTCGCCGTTGGCAAAGTTGCAGCGCAGCAGCTTGTACTTGCCGCTTTGCACGGCGGCAATCATCGCGTCGGCTATTTCGGCTGATTTCATCCACGGGCGCTGCTCAAACGGCACCACGTCGCTGGGCACTTCCTGCCAAGTTTCGCCTTCAAACTTGTTGGAGCGGTTGCCGTTCCAAAAATACGTGACGTGACCGAATTTTTGTGTCTCGGAACAGGCGAACTGGGTCAGGCCCGCCTTGCTGAACCACTCACCTGAGGTGTCCTTGATGGCCGGGGGGGTCACCAGAAACCGCTTGGGTAATTGCAGGTCGCCGTCGTACTGCAACATACCTGCATAGGTCACCTGCGGGACGCGTACCCGGTCAAAGCGGCTGAAGTCTGCCTCGACAAAGGCGCGGGTGATTTCAATGGCACGGTCACCCCGGAAGTTGTAGAACACCACCGAGTCACCGTCTTCAATGGTGCCGATGGGCTGGCCATTTTCTGCAATGACAAACTCCGGCAAATCCTGGTCGATGGTGCCGGGGTGCTTCTCGCGCAGGCCGTTCACCGCAGCGGTGGCGTTGGCAAACTGCGGTCCCTGGCCCAGCACATGGGTTTTCCAGCCTTTTTCAACCATCGACCAGTTGGCGTCGTAGCGGTCCATGGTGATGTTCTGGCGGCCGCCGCCCGAGGCGATGCGGGCGTCAAAATTGGCATCGCTGAGCCCAGCCAGAAATGCCTCAAACGGCACCACGTAGTCCAGCGCACTGGTTTCAGGCACGTCGCGCCCGTCCAGCAGGGCGTGAACGCGCACGGTCTTGACCCCTTCGAGCTTGGCCTGGCTCACCATCGCCTTCAGGTGGTCAATGTGGCTGTGCACATTGCCGTCTGAGAACAGGCCGATGAAGTGAATCACCCCCCGGCCCGCCTTGGCCCCGGCCACGATCTGCTTCCAGGCCTCACCCTGCCAGATGGAGCCGTCGGTTATGGCGTTGGCCACCAGCGCTGCACCCTGGCTATACACCTGCCCGGCGCCAATGGCGTTGTGGCCGACTTCGGAGTTGCCCATGTCGTCGTCTGAGGGCATACCGACTGCCGTGCCGTGGGCGCGCAGGCTGATGTTGTGGGCTGTGGCAAACAGACGGTCCAGCGTGGGCTTGCGCGCGGCGGCAATGGAGCTGCCCACATCAAGTTTGGGCAGACCGTAGCCGTCCATGACGATCACAACAACCGGGCCGGGTACGCCAGCAAAGGCGGAGAATTTTTGAAGCATGGTGCGTTTTGAGGCGAAGATAAATGCTGTGCGAATTCATCGCACAACCAGAACAGATTTACAGAAAGGAGAATGGTCGCTTCGTGTTGACCGACACAGCATTTGTGCAAGATTGCAGTGGTTACTCTGTTGGGTGAGTGCGCCCCGAGATCCAGGTTTTCATCTCCAGACCCTGCAGGCCAGCGACCGCTGGAACCTGGTGCTGTATTGAATGTCTAAGGCCCGCAACGTTGACGCTGCGGGCCTTTTTTACACCGAGCAACCCGGCTCTGATTCGGCTCAGCTGGCGGCGACTTCGCTCAGTGGGCGCTTCAGGCCAGCCAGCGCCAGGGTACTGACCACGGTGCCCGCCACAATAGCCAGCAGGTAGGCACCCAGGTTGGTCACGGCATTGGGAATGGGCAGCACAAACACGCCGCCGTGCGGCACCCGCAATTCGGCACCAAACACCATGGACAGCGCACCGGCTACGGCCGAGCCGATCATCAGCGCGGGGATCACGCGCAGCGGGTCTTTGGCGGCAAAAGGTATCGCCCCTTCGGTGATGAACGAGATGCCCAACACCGCAGTGGCCTTGCCAGCTTCACGCTCGTCGGCGGTGAAGCGGTTTTTGAACAACACCGTGGCCAGGGCCAAGGCCAGCGGCGGGGTCATGCCTGCGGCCATCACGGCGGCCATGGGGGCATAGACTTCGCTGGCGATCAGGCCGGTGGCAAAGGCGTAAGCCGCCTTGTTGACCGGGCCACCCATGTCAAACGCCATCATCGAACCCAGCAACAATCCCAAAAAAATAGCATTGGAGCCTTGCAGACCCTTGAGCCAGGCGGTAATCGCGGCCAGCGCCACAGCCACCGGGCCACCCACCACGTAATACATCAGCAGGCCCACAATCGCGGTGCCCAGCAGTGGCAAGATCAGCACGGGTTTGAGACCGTCCAGATTGCGCCCAAGCTGGATCTTGTCGTTGAGGAACTTGACGATGTACCCGGCCATGAAACCGGCGGCAATACCACCGATGAAACCCGCACCAATGGACGCGGCGATCATGCCGCCGATCATGCCGGGTGCCAGACCGGGACGGTCGGCAATCGAGTGGGCGATGAAGCCTGCCAGAATCGGCACCATCAACGCAAAGCCGCTTTTGGCGCCAATCGTGAACAGCGTCCAGGCCAGCGTGCCCTTGTTGGCATCTTCATACACGTAAATGCCACCCAGCGCAAAACCCAGCGCGATCAGCAGGCCACCGGCCACCACAAACGGGATCATGTAAGACACACCGGTCATCAGGTGTTTGTAGGCACCGGTGCGGCTGGCGCTTTGCTGCGCCTTGGCGGCATTGACCTGGTCCGCATAGGCTACGCCAGTTGCCGGTGCGGTGGCTTTGGCTTCAGCCATGGCGGTGCGCACCACTTGCGCGCCGTCCTTGATGGCGGCCTTGGTGCTGGTCTCATAGATGCGCTTGCCTGCAAAGCGGCTCATATCGACATTGGTGTCGGCAGCAATCAGCACGATCTCGGCATGGGCCACATCCGCAGCGGTGAGTGTGTTTTGCGCCCCCACCGAGCCTTGGGTTTCGACCTTGATGCTGAGCTTGTTGGCTTTGGCGCCAGTTTCCAGGCCTTCGGCCGCCATGAAGGTGTGGGCGATGCCGGTCGGGCAGGAGGTGATGGCCACAATTTGCGGCATCGATGGGTCACGGGTGGGTGCAGCGGCTACAGCGGCAGCAGCAGGGCGCGCCTGGCCCAGGGCCTGGCGAATCACCGCTTCAGCATCACGAATGGCGGGCACCGTGCCCACTTCGAGCAGGTTTTTGCCGGCAAAACGCTGGGTGTTGACGGTGGTGTCGGCGGCAATGATCACCGCGTCGGCGGCGGCAATGTCCGCTGCGCTTAGGGTGTTGCGGGTGCCAGCGGAGCCTTGTGTTTCCACCTGCATGCTGTGGCCTGCGCGGTCAGCAGCTTGCTGCAGGGCCTCGGCGGCCATGATGGTGTGAGCGATGCCGGTCGGGCATGCGGTCACGGCGACTATTTTGGACATGGTGTTGTTCCTTTGACTTGGGTGACTGTGGGCGGCCGGGTTAGCCGAGTGAACTGATACGAACCATTTGGGCCAGCGCCCGCACTGTGTCTGGCGGCGGCAGATGCGGCCCCAGGCGCGCCAGCTTGCCCGCTGAAAACGCTGTGGCCAGGCGCGCGCACTCGGGCAGGGTCAGCCCGGCGATCTGCGCCGCCACAATGCCTGCCACCATGGCATCGCCCGCACCCACGGTGCTGATGAGTTCGGTGGGAATGGGGTGCGTCAGCAGGGCTTCCTGGCGGTTGACAAACAGCGCGCCCTCGCCACCCATCGACACGATCACCGTGGCGGGTGCGTTGGGCCTGGCCAGCAGCTCACGGGCAGCCGCCACCACCGAGTCGGTATCGGTCAAGGTGCGCCCGATCAGCTCGCAGAGCTCAGCGCGGTTGGGCTTGATGATGTCGGGCGCAGCATCGACACCTGCAACCAGGGCGGCACCGCTGGCATCCAGCAGCACATGCGCGCCCAGACTGTGCACATGCGCGATCAGGCGCGCATAGGTGTCGGCAGGCCACTGGGGCGGCAAGCTGCCAGAGGCCACCACCCAACTGCCCGCGCTGACCAGCCCGCCAATACGCGCCAGCAGCCGCTCCAGCAGGGCCTGGATGGCGTCTGGCGCCAGGCTTGGGCCGGGCATGTTGATGTCGGTGGTGTCGCCAGTGGCCAGATCCACCAGCTTGGTGTTGATGCGGGTCAGGCCGTCAAGGTAAAAGCAGCGGTTATCGATCCCTTTGGCGTTGAAGAGCGTCTCGAACGGTGTGGCGTTCTCGCGGCCGATCTGGCCGGTGATGGCGCTGCGCACGCCAAAGTCGGCCAGACAAGAAGCAACATTGATGCCCTTGCCACCCACATCTACCTGCATGCGCAGGGCGCGATTGACCTCTCCCACCCGCAGGTTATCGACTTCAAGGGTGTGGTCCAGCGCCGGATTCAGGGCGACCGCCACCACACGGGCGGGGGTGTTGTGCGGTGTGGCATTCATAACGCACGCACCTCATCGGCGCTGCCTGCAGCCAGCGCACGCTGGGCCAGCACCTGCATGGCAGCATAGGAGTCGCCGCGCAGGGTGGCCTTGACGGCAGCGACGTCTTGCGCGCTCATCGACAGTTCATCCACGCCCAGGCCGGTGAGGATGCGGGCACCTAGCGGATCACCCGCCAGGCCACCGCAAACGCCGACCCAGGTGCCGTGTTTTTTGGCCGCGGCCACGGTGCGGGCAATCAGGTCCAGCACGGCCGGGTGCAGACTGTCGGCCTGCGCTGCCAGCTCGGGGTGCTGGCGGTCAATGGCCAGCGTGTATTGGGTCAGGTCGTTGGTGCCGACTGAGAAAAAGTCCACCAGCGGGGCAAACTTCTCTGCCATCACCGCCACGGCGGGCACCTCGACCATGATGCCAATTTTGAGCTGCGGCCCGCTGACCTGTGCCCGGGCGCGTTCACAGTGCTCGCGCAGCGCTTCAATCTCGCTGGTGTGCGTGACCATCGGGAACATGATGCGAATCGGGCCGTGGGCGGCGGCGCGGTATAACGCACGCAACTGGGTGTAGAGCAGGTCTTGCCGAATCAGCAGCAGGCGCGCGCCGCGCACCCCCAGGAACGGGTTCTCTTCCTTGGGCAGGTTCAGGTAAGGCACTTTTTTATCACCACCGATGTCCAGCGCGCGGATGATCAGGGTGCGCCCGCCCATGGCCTCGGTCATGTCACGGTAAACGCGGTATTGCTCTTCTTCGTCCGGCGCGCTGTTACGTTCCAAAAACAAAAACTCGGTGCGCATCAGGCCCACGCCTTCGGCACCGGCTTCAATCGCCACGCTGGCTTGCTTCGCGTTGGCCACATTGGCCGCCACTTCAACGGTGTGGCCATCGGTGGTGGTGGCGGGCAGGTACCGGCTCTCGCGCAAGGCGTTGCGGGCGGCCAACTGGCGGGTGATCACGGCGGCAGCGGCCTCCTGGTCGGCTGGGGAGACATCCAGATAAACCGCGCCGATACCACCGTCGATCACCGCGAGCTGGCCTTCAGGTGCCCCCAGCAGCGCGCTGCCCGCCGCCACCACGGCGGGCAAGCCCAGCGTGCGCGCCAGGATGGCGGTGTGTGAAGTGGGTCCGCCGCTGCTGATGGCCAAGCCGACGACAAACTTCATGTCCAGTTGCAAAGTGTCTGACGGTGTCAGGTCTTCGGCCACCAGGATGCTGGGCTGGCTGAGCACCAGGCTGTGGCGCTCGATACCCAGCAGGCGGGCCAGCACACGTTCACCGACATCGCGCAGGTCAAGGGCGCGGGCGGCCAGCATCGGGTCGACAACGCCCTGGAGCTTCTCAACCCGGGTTTGCAAGGCGTTTTGCCAGGCCCAGGCCGGGCCGTGGCCGCGCAGGATGCTGGCCAGCGCATCGCGCAGCAAGTCGGCATCAGCGATGAGTTCCCGGTGGGCGGCGAAGATGGCCGCCTCCGATGTGCCCAGGCGGGTGCGGGTGTCGGCCTCCAGCGTGTGCAACTCCTGGCTGATGGCCAGCAGCGCGGACTCCAGCGCTTCACCGTCGGCCACCACATCACCGGGCACGTCCTGCACCTCAAATTGGTGGCTGACGTGGCGCACCAGCGTGCCAATGGCCAGACCGGGGCTGGCACCAATGCCGTAAATGGCTTGCGGGCTGCCGCTGGGTAACCAGTCGGGTGCATCGCGACGGGCCGCCATCGCGTTGCGCCTGGCACGCTCGGCGTCGGCGCGTTCGTCGGCCGACAAGGCGCGCACCACCTCCAGCAGGGCGTCGATGGCGCGCCGGGCATCCGGGCCACGGGCGGCAAACCGCAGGTTGTCACCGCGCGTCACGCCCAGTGACAGCAAGCCGGTCAGCGCCTTGGCATCGGCAAATTCCTTACACTTGTAAACACGGATGTCGCAGGCAAAACGTTTGGCGGTATCGACCCAGCGGGTGGCCGGGCGGGCGTGCAAGCCGTTGGGGTAGTCCAGTTTCCAGTCGGATTGCGCATCGCTGGGCCACTCCGGCACATCGACGACTGCTACGGCGACCGCCACGGGCTCGTCGGCCAGGGTGCTGACGATGAGTTGCGAGTCATTTGTGGTAACCAGGCTGTCAATGCTTTGTGGCCGTTGCATCAGGCGGGTCAGGCGACGCAGCAACACAATGTGTTCGTCTGACTTGGCGGCAATCGCCACCACCAGTTGCGCCTTGTCGCCGTCTTTCCACGCCACCCCGTCACGAAACTGCACCACCGCCACGCCAGTGTGGTGAATGTGGTGCCGGTCTTCCACCATGCCGTGCGGAATGGCCACGCCAGCGCCCAGAAAAGTGTTGGCCACTTCCTCGCGTTTGAGCATGCTGTCCACATAGCCGGGGGCAATGTAGCCCGCGTCCACCAGCAGTTGCCCGGCAAGGCGTACCGCTTCGGTTTTGTTGCTGGCCCGGGCATTCAATCTTACGCAGGCGGTCGTCATGGTTTCCATCCGTGTCTCCTTGCTGGTTAGTGGCGCGCTGATAACTTATGTGGACATTAATGTAATCGTTTACAACATGCTTGTCGAGCAGATTTTGGGGTTGTCGCAACTTTTTTAGGCCAAAAGCATTAGGGTTTACCCTAAATTCGAGGGAATTAGATCAAGAGAAACCTGAATATAAGCATTCTGGTGCAGAATAAATGGAATCGATTACACTACAAATTTGGAGATGCAATGGTCAAAATCGTGGATGTGGCGAAGCAGGCCGGGGTGTCAACGGCCTCGGTTTCCCGCGTGATATCAGGGCTGTCAGGTGTCAGCGAAGAGACGCGTGCGCGCGTGGACGCGGCGGTCAAGGCACTGGGTTATCGGCCGGATCTGGCGGCGCGGCGCCTGCGCTCGGGCCGCACCGACACCCTGGGCCTGATCGTTTCTGACATTCGCAACCCCTTCTTTACCGAGATCAGCCGGGCGGTGGAAGATGTGGCCTACCAGAACGGTATGCGCGTGCTGATGTGCAACGCCGATGAAGACCCTGACAAAGAGGCTTTTTACTTGGAGATGATGCGCGACGAAAACGTCAGCGGCGTCATACTCTCGCCCACGCTTTCGATCCTGAGCAGTCTGCGCCCGGCCAACTACCCGTTTCCGCTGGTGCTGGTGGACCGCTGTGAGCGCGACACCAACGCCGATGCGGTGGTGCTGGACAACTTCGAGGCCGCTTACCGGCTGACCGAGCATCTGATCACCCAGGGGTGTCGCAGCATCGTCTTCTTGTACGGATCGGTGGGTTCTACCGGGGAGCAGCGGCACCAGGGTTACCTGGCGGCGATGGCTGCCGCGGGCCTGGCGCCCGAGGCCGAGTCGATCGCCCCACGCAGTGAGCGTGCCCGTGAGGTGTCCGAGGGGGTGTTGCAACGCCAGCCGCTGCCCGATGCGCTGGTGGCCAGCAGCGGGCTGGTGTTGTTGGGCCTGGCCGAGGCGGTGAAGGCCGCCGGGGTGCAGGTGCCCGAAGACATCGCCATCGCCGGTTTTGATGACTTGCCCTGGACCCGGCTGGTGACGCCAGATATCACCGTGATCCGCCAGCCCACCGATGAAATCGGCCAGACCGCGCTGCGGCTGTTGCTGGAGCGTGTGGCCCAGCCTGAGAGATCGGTTCGCCGGGTGGTGCTGCGCGGGGAATTGCTGGTGAGAGGGTCTACGCTGCGCAGGGTGGGTGAGCAGATTGTTGACCGTCAGTAAAGTTCGAAACTGTTTCAGACGGCATCTGGTAAATACTATGCAAAAAGTAGCTGCTAGCCCAAGCGGATAATGGGCTAGAGGCCAAAAAAGCATACAAACTGGCGGCCAATGACGGGGGCCCTGATGTCTGCGGTGACTCACGCCACTGGCAGTGGGGCGATCTGTTGCGTGTTCGATTTTGTGTGAAAATGTAAACACGAACATTTTCAAACTTAAAGAGCAGCCACAAAACTGCAGACACATCATGGCTGACTACCTTGCCGACCATCGCCAGGAACTGATCATGACGACGCTCTCAGCCCGGGGCGAGTGCCGAACCAAACAACTGGCCGAGCAATTGCAGTCTTCTGAAATGACCCTGCGCCGGGATCTGGCCGAGCTGGAAAAGCGCGGCCTGTTGCGCCGGGTGCACGGCGGTGCGGTGCTGCTCAACCGGGACGTGGACTACGCCCAGCGCCAGGAGCAGGGCCAAGCGCAAAAGCAGTGGGTTGGCCGGGCCGCCACTCGCCTTCTGAAAAGCGGTCAGACGGTGTATCTGGACGCCGGAACCACGGCCCAGGAGATGGCCCGAGCCATTGCCCAGGGCTTGCCCGAGGTGAGCGACCTGTCCATCGTCACCCACAGCATCAGCATCGCCAGCGAACTGGCGGGCCGCACCCCTTATCAGCTCCAGCTAATCGGCGGGGAAATTTACCAGAACGCGATGAGCACGGTGGGGCCGGTGGCCCTGGCGCAAATCGCCAACCTTCATCTCGACGTGTTTTTCCTGGCGCCGGGTGCGGTGGACACCCACGCTGGCTGGACCAACTCCAACATGATCGAGGCGATGGTCAAGCGCGCCGTCGTGGCTCGCAGCAAGAGCGTGGTGTCCATCTGCGACAGTGCCAAGTGGGGACAGGAATCCTTTGCCACCATTGTTCCTCTCGATGGTGTCAGCCGCTGGGTGGTTGACCGGGGCCTGGCGCCGGAAGCCGTGGCAGCAGCGAAGGCCGCCGACATCACCCTGATCTACGCCGACGGCATGTGATTCGCCGTAGATAGCCCCCAGCGAGCCGGGCAGTTCGACCTGCCTCCCCGTGCCTCGGCGTTTCAAGCTGAGGCTTCCAACTTCATCCAGTATTTCCAGTGTGTCTGTGACCCGCTGCCCTTGTCCACGGGCGTTTTACAGACGACAAATATCGCGTCCAGCACGACCGAATGAGCACAGTCATGAAAAAAAAAAATTTGATGAATGTTCGACTATGTGCGATATTGTGTGTAAAATAATCACAATCGAACTTAAAACACAACTCAAAGCGAACTGCCTGCGGTTGTGTGAAGTCGGTTGATGCAAGGTCCTGGTCATGACATCGGTATGTCAAGAGGTCTTGCAGCTTTTTCAGAATAACCCTCGTGCCGCCTCAAGTCGTTTCAGGCGGAGCGAGCATCTAACTTCAGCTTTGGAGAATCAAAGTGGCTGTGACGAACAAGGAAGAACTCTACGCACTGGTGGCTCGGGTGAAGAAAGCGCAAGCTGTCTTCGCGACCTACACGCAAGAGAAGGTTGATGCAATTTTCCGCAGTGCGGCGCTGGCTGCCACGGATGCGCGGATTCCGCTGGCCAAGCTCGCTGTGACAGAGACCGGCATGGGTGTTCTGGAAGACAAGGTGATCAAAAACCACTTTGCGTCCGAGTACATCTACAACAAGTACAAGGACGAGAAAACCTGCGGTATCCTCTCTGAAGATGACAATTTCGGCACCATCACCATCGCCGAGCCCATCGGCATCCTGTGCGGCATCATCCCCACCACCAACCCCACATCCACCGCCATCTTCAAGGCGCTGATCGCGCTCAAGACACGTAACGGCATCATCTTTTCGCCGCACCCACGGGCCCGCAGGTCCACCTGCGAAGCGGCGCGTCTGGTGCTCGAAGCCGCTGTCGCAGCAGGTGCACCGGCCGACATCATCGGCTGGATCGACGAACCCACGGTGGACCTGTCCAATGACTTGATGCGCCACCCGGATATCAACCTGATCCTGGCCACCGGCGGCCCCGCCATGGTCCGCGCTGCGTATTCGTCCGGCAAACCCGCCATTGGTGTGGGCGCCGGTAACACGCCCGCCGTGATTGACGAGACCGCTGACATCAAACGCGCTGTGGCGTCCATTCTGATGTCCAAGACCTTCGACAACGGCGTGGTCTGCGCATCCGAGCAGTCGGTGATCATCGTGGAACAGGCCTACCAGGTGGTGCGTGAACGTTTTGCCAAACACGGCGGCTACATCCTGAACGCGGAAGAAGCCGAGGCCGTGCGCCAGGTCATCCTCAAGAATGGCTCGCTCAACAGCGCGATCGTGGGGCAATCTGCGATCATGATTGCCGCCATGGCTGGCATTACCGTGCCGGGTTACACCAAGGTGCTGATTGGTGAAGTCACCGATGTGTCGACAGCCGAAGCCTTTGCCCATGAAAAACTCTCGCCCATGCTGGCGATGTACCGGGCCACAGACTTCTTTGATGCCTGCGACAAAGCCGCAGCGCTGGTCGCCATGGGCGGGATTGGCCACACCTCCTCCCTGTATACCGATCAGGATTTGCAGGCCGAACGTGTCGCCTATTTCGGCAGCAAGATGAAGACCGCCCGTATCCTGATCAACACGCCGTCTTCTCACGGCGGTATCGGTGATCTCTACAACTTCAACCTCGCACCGTCCCTGACGCTGGGCTGTGGCTCCTGGGGCGGCAACTCGATCTCCGAGAACGTGGGACCCAAGCACCTGATCAACAAGAAAACTGTCGCCAAGAGGGCCGAAAACATGTTGTGGCACAAACTTCCCAAATCCATCTATTTCCGTCGTGGGTGCCTGCCGATTGCCCTGGAAGACCTGGCGGATCGCAAGCGTTGCCTGATCGTGACCGACCGCTACCTGTTCGAAAACGGCTATGTCGATGACACCATGCGGATCCTCAAGAAACAAGGCCTGGAAGTGGAATGTTTCCACGAAGTGGCTGCCGATCCGACGCTGGCGGTGGTGCGCAAGGGCCTGTCGATGGCCAATGACTTCAAACCCGACGTGATCCTGGCCCTGGGCGGCGGCTCGCCAATGGACGCGGCCAAAATCATGTGGGTGATGTACGAGCATCCGGAGGTCCAATTTGAAGACTTGGCGCTGCGCTTCATGGATATTCGCAAGCGCATTTACAAGTTCCCCAAGATGGGCCTCAAGGCCATGATGGTCGCCGTGCCGACCACCTCCGGTACCGGCTCCGAAGTAACGCCTTTTGCCGTGGTGACCGACGAGGTGACCGGTGTGAAATATCCGATCGCCGATTATGAACTCACGCCCAATATCGCCATCGTGGACGCGAATCTGGTCATGAACATGCCCAAGTCGCTCACCGCCATCGGTGGGATTGATGCTGTGACCCACGCCCTGGAAGCCTATGTGTCCGTGATGGCCAACGAGTACTCCGATGCACAGGCGCTGCAAGCCCTCAAGCTGCTGAAGGACTACCTGCCAGCGTCATTTATCAACGGCGCGAATGATCCGACGGCGCGTGAGAAAGTCCACAACGCGTCCTGCATCGCAGGTATCGCCTTTGCCAATGCGTTCCTGGGTGTCTGCCATTCGATGGCGCACAAACTGGGCGCCGAGTTTGGGCTCGCCCATGGTCTTGCCAATGCGCTGCTGATCTCGAACGTCATCCGTTACAACGCAGCCGACATCCCGACCAAGCAAACCGCGTTCAGCCAATACGACCGGCCCAAGGGTGTGGAACGTTATGCCCAGATCGCCAGATACCTCGGACTTGACGCGAAGAGTGACCACGAGTACGTCGAGAAACTGGTGGCGTGGGTGGATGGCCTCAAGAATGTGCTGGCGATACCGAGTTCCATTCAGGCCGCTGGCGTCAACGAGGCGGACTTCCTGGCCAAGGTGGACAGCCTTGCAGAAGCCGCTTTCGACGATCAGTGCACTGGCGCCAACCCGCGTTTCCCGTTAATCAGCGAGCTCAAGGAACTGCTGATTCACAGTTATTACGGACGCGCCTATCGCGAAGTGTACGAATACGAGCCGGAAGAAACCGGCGAGTACCAGGCCGCCTGATTGGAGTTGAAAAATGCACCGCAACCGTAACGCCAAGATCGTCGCTACCCTTGGTCCTGCCAGCGCTGACCGGGAAACCATTCAAGCGTTGTTTGAAGCGGGAGCGGATGTCTTTCGCCTCAACTTCAGCCACGGAACGCAAGCAGATCACAAAGAGCGACTGGACAACATCCGGACCATTGAGCGTCATGCTGGGCGACCCATCGGCGTGTTGCTGGACCTGCAAGGCCCGAAGCTACGCTTGGGCACCTTCGCCAATGGTCCCATCATCCTGGTGGAGGGGGCATCATTCCGGCTCGATCTGCAAAGGGACAAGCCAGGCGACCAGACCCGGGCACCGATGCCCCACCCCGAGATCTTCAACGCACTTGAGGTTGGCACCGATTTGCTGGTCGATGACGGACGTGTGCGCCTGCGGGTGGAAAGCTTTGGTACCGACTTTGCCGAGACCCGGGTGATTGCTGGTGGTGCCGTGTCGGACCGCAAGGGCGTTAATGTGCCGGGGGTGGTTTTGCCGATGTCAGCGCTGACTGAAAAAGACCGGGCCGATCTGGACTATGGGCTGACCCTGGGCATTGACTGGGTCGCCTTGTCGTTTGTGCAGCGCCCAGAAGACATTGTCGAAATCAAAGCCATCGTCAAGGGTCGCGCTCGCATTGTGGCCAAACTTGAAAAACCTGCCGCCATCAACAGCCTGGACGCCATCGTGGCCGAAAGCGACGCGATCATGGTGGCGCGTGGAGATCTGGGTGTGGAGATGCCGCCAGAGCAGGTGCCTGCCATCCAGAAACGCATCGTCCGTGCTTGTCGCCAAGCGGGCAAACCTGTGATCGTGGCCACCCAGATGCTGGAGTCCATGGTCACTGCGCCAGTACCGACTCGAGCCGAAGCCTCGGATGTGGCGACCGCTATTTACGACGGTGCCGATGCGGTGATGCTGTCAGCTGAATCTGCCTCGGGCAAATACCCCGTTGAAGCGGTGTGCATGATGAACTCGATCATTGCGCAGACGGAAGCCGACCCGCACTACCGGGATGCCATGAAGTCGTCCCAAACGACACACATGCCGTTGCCCTCTGATGCGATTGGCGTGGCGGTACGCGGTGTGGCCGATCTGCTCAATGTCGTGGCTGTGGTCGCCTACACCGCCTCGGGTTATTCAGCCTTCCGTATGGCTCGGGAGCGGCCTCAAGCCCCCATCATCGGCATGACACCACGGCGCGCTGTGGCGCGGCAATTGGCGCTGACTTGGGGTGTTTACCCCGTGCTCTGCCACGACGTGCAGGATGTGCTGGAGATGAGCGAGTGGGCCTGCGAAACCGCCAAGAAGGAAGGGCTGGGACAAAGTGGCGACACCATTGTGATTTCTGCTGGTGTTCCCCTGAATACATCCGGCACCACCAATTTGATGCGCATAGCGCAGATCAGCTAAACGGCGCACAAGCCTGACACAGCCAACCCATTTTTATTTAAGAAAGCTTTCACCATGGCAAACATTCAACAAGTACGCGGCATCGAGATTCTGGATTCACGCGGCAACCCCACCGTGGCGGCCGAAGTGGTCCTGGACAACGGCGCCAAGGGTTTCGCGGCGTCCCCCTCGGGTGCCTCAACCGGTTCCCGCGAAGCGCTCGAGTTGCGTGACGGTGATCCGAAGCGTTATTTTGGCAAAGGTGTGCAGAAGGCCGTGGCCCATGTCAACGGCGAGTTGCGCCAGACGGTCTTGGGGCAAGACGCCAGCAACCAAGCTGCCGTGGACCAGATCATGATCGACCTGGATGGCACGTCGACCAAATCGCGCCTGGGCGCCAATGCCATCCTGGCTGTGTCACTGGCTGCCGCCAAAGCCGCTGCCGTGTCAGCTGACTTGCCGCTGTACCGGCACCTGCGCATGGCCGGTTCGCCGTTGCAATTGCCGGTGCCGATGATGAACATCATCAACGGCGGCGCCCATGCCAGCAACAACGTGGACATGCAGGAGTTCATGATCCTGCCGGTAGGTGCACCCAGTTTCTCTGAAGCGCTGCGCTGGGGCGTTGAAGTGTTCCATTCGCTCAAAAGCCTGCTGACAAAACAGGGTTTGTCCACCACGGTGGGTGATGAAGGCGGTTTCGCCCCCAATCTCCCCTCCAACGAAGCGGCTTTGGAGATCATCCTGGAAGCCATCAACAAGGCGGGCTACAAAGTCGGCACCGATATCGCCTTGGGCCTGGATCTGGCCAGTTCCGAGTTTTACAAGGGTGGTTTGTATGACCTGGCTTCTGAAGGCAAAAAATTCGATTCGGCCCAGTTCACCGATTACCTAGCCGGTTGGGTGAAACAGTACCCCATCATCACGATCGAAGACGGTATGGCAGAAGACGACTGGGCTGGCTGGAAGCTGCTGACCGACAAACTGGGTGGGCAAGTTCAACTGGTGGGTGACGATCTGTTTGTCACCAACACGTCGATTCTGGCGGAAGGTATCCAAGCGGGTGTCGCCAATTCAATTCTCATCAAGCTCAACCAGATTGGCACGGTAACGGAAACCCTGGCGGCCATCGCCATGGCCCATGCCGCAGGCTACAGCTCGGTGATCTCGCACCGTTCCGGTGAAACCGAAGACACCACTATTGCTGATTTGAGCGTGTGCACCTTGGCCACCCAGATCAAGACCGGGTCGCTGTGCCGCACAGACCGGGTTGCCAAATACAACCGGCTGCTGATGATTGAAGCGGAACTCGGCAAGGAGGCCATCTACTGTGGCCACTCTGCGTTTCCGACTCGTACCAAGTGAAATTTCAACCTTTGTCAAAGGAGTTAACGATGGGTTCAATAGATAAAGAGTTAGCGATGGAGGCTCTGGACAAGAAATTGTCGCCTTGGGACGGATTCAAGCCAGGCAAATGGACGCGCGAGATCAACGTGCGCGACTTCATCCAGGACAACTTCACACCCTACACCGGGGATGCCAGCTTCCTGGCCTCCACCACCCCCCGCACCGACGCACTCTGGGGCCAGGTCAAGGCGCTGATGAAGGAAGAGATCAAGCTCGGCATCCTGGACGTCGAAACCAAAATCATCGCTGGCATTGACGCCTCCGGCCCCGGCTACATCAACGCCGACCTGGAACAAATCGTCGGCCTGCAAACCGACGCCCCCCTGAAACGCGCCATCATGCCGTTTGGCGGCATCCGCACAGTGCAAAGCGCGCTCAAGTCCTATGGCCGCGAGATGGACCCGGAGACCGCCCGCGTCTTCAAATACCGCAAAACCCACAACGACGGCGTGTTTGACGCCTACACGGCCAAGATGATGGCCGTGCGCAGCTCGGGCATCATCACCGGCCTGCCCGACGCCTATGGCCGTGGCCGCATCATTGGTGACTACCGCCGTGTGGCCTTGTACGGCGTGGACCGCCTGATTGAAGACAAACAGGCGCAACTGGTCTCGCTTGACTTTGACGTGATGGACAGGGACACCATCCAGAAGCGTGAAGAGACTGCCGAACAGATCCGTGCGCTCAAAGAACTCATCACCATGGCCAAGAGCTACGGCTTTGACATCCACCAGCCCGCCACCAGCGGCAAGGAAGCCATCCAGTGGACCTACTTCGCCTATTTGGGGGCCATCAAGGAGCAAGACGGAGCCGCCATGTCCTTGGGTCGGGTCTCGACCTTCCTGGACATCTACATCCAGCGTGATTTGACCAACGGTGCGCTGACCGAGTCCGCCGCACAGGAGCTGATTGACCATTTCGTCATGAAGTTGCGCATGGTGCGGTTCCTGCGTCCGCCAGCCTACAACGCCTTGTTCTCGGGCGACCCGACCTGGGTCACCGAGGCGCTGGGTGGCATGTCGCAAGACGGTGTGCCACTGGTCACCAAGACCAGTTTCCGTTTCCTGCACACCCTGTACAACCTGGGTGCCGCACCCGAGCCGAACCTGACGGTGTTGTGGTCCGAGCGCCTGCCAGCCAACTTCAAGAAGTATTGCACCAAGGTGTCCATCGACACCAGCTCGCTGCAATACGAGAACGACGACCTGATGCGCCCGCTGTACACCGACGACTATGGCATCGCCTGCTGCGTCTCGGCCATGACGATTGGCAAACAGATGCAGTTCTTCGGTGCCCGCGCCAATCTGGCCAAGTGCATGCTGTACGCCATCAACGGCGGCATCGACGAGAAGTCGGGTGAGCAGGTCGGCCCGCCGTTCTCACCCATCACCGGCGACTACCTGGACTACGACGAGGTGATGTACCGCTACGAGCAGTTCATGAAATGGCTGGCCCGCCTGTACGTCAACACGCTCAACGTCATCCATTACATGCATGACAAGTATTGCTACGAGCGTCTGGAGATGGCCCTGCATGACCGCGACATCCGTCGCACCATGGCCTGCGGCATGGCCGGCTTGTCGGTGGTGGCGGATTCGTTCTCGGCCATCAAACACGCCAAGGTCAAGGTCATCCGCAACGACGCCGGTCTGGCGGTGGACTACGAAATCGAAGGCGACTACCCGCAATACGGCAACAACGACGACCGCGTCGACCAGATTGCCGTGGACATCATGACCCGTTTCATGACCGAAATCCGCAAGCACCCGTGTTACCGCAACGCCGTGCCGACCCAGTCGATCCTGACCATCACCTCCAACGTGGTGTACGGCAAGGCCACCGGCAACACGCCGGACGGCCGCAAAGCCGGTGAGCCCTTCGCACCGGGTGCCAACCCGATGCACGGGCGCGATCACAATGGTGCCGTGGCCTCCATGGCCTCGGTGGCCAAGTTGCCTTATGAACACGCCACCGACGGTATCTCATACACCTTCTCTATCGTGCCCAAGGCTTTGGGCAAGGCCGACAAGGAGCGGGTCGATAACCTGTGCGGCATTCTGGACGCCTTCTTCACCGACGGTGGCCACCACATGAATGTCAACGTGTTCAACATCGAAACCCTCAAGGACGCGATGGAACACCCCGAGCTGTACCCGCAGCTCACCATCCGCATCTCGGGCTACGCGGTCAACTTCATCAAGCTCACGCGTGAGCAACAGCTCGATGTGATCAACCGCACCCTGCACGAACGCATCTGATCCCATTGAGCGCCTCCATGCAGCATCTGGCCAACCTGCGCAACAAGCTGGCGGCCATCCCGGTGGTGTCAGCCGATGCGCCAGAACTCACCGGCCGCATCCATTCGCTGGAAAGCGGTGGCATGGTCGATGGCCCGGGCATCCGCTTTGTGGTGTTCACCCAGGGCTGCCCGCTGCGCTGCCTGTACTGCCACAACCCGGACGCGCAAGGCCTGTGCGACGGGCGCGAGATGACAGTTGATGCACTGATGACCG
Organism: uncultured beta proteobacterium; assembly: GCA_903905735.1. Taxonomy (GTDB): domain Bacteria; phylum Pseudomonadota; class Gammaproteobacteria; order Burkholderiales; family Burkholderiaceae_C; genus Rhodoferax. The sequence continues at coordinate 2,625 of CAIVHU010000040.1, read as the reverse complement.
AGATCAGCAAGTACCGCTCGTACATGAAGTTCACCGGCGGGGGTGTCACCATCACCGGCGGTGAACCTTTGATGCAGCGCGACTTTGTCAGCGAGGTGTTTCGCCGCTGCCAGGCCTTGGGAATCCACACCACGCTGGACACCTCGGGCTTTGCGAGCCAGAGTGTGGCCGCGACCGTGCTTGAACACGTGGACCTAGCCATGTTATGCATCAAGGCGTTTGACGAGGACACCCACACGCGGCTCACCGGCGTGCCGCGTGAGCCCTCGCTGCGTTTTGCCGAATACCTGCACAGCCTCCACAAGAAGACCTGGATCCGCTTCGTGCTGGTGCCGGGTTTCACCGACTCGGTGGCCAACGTGGAAGGCCTGGCCCAGTTCCTGGCGCCTATGGACAACATCGAAAAGGTCGAGATCCTGCCGTTTCACAAGATGGGCGAATTCAAGTGGGAGCGCCTGGGCATGAGCTACGAGCTGAAAGACACACCGTCACCCACGCCAGCGCAGGTACAACAGGTGGCCGATGTGTTTCGCCGCTACAACTTGACCGTGGAACCCTAGAAAGAAGAGACCAACCCATGAATACGATGAAGCTGGCAGCCCAGGCGATACCGGCGCGCACCACCAACCGCTGGTGGATGGCTGGGATGGGCACCGCGCTGCAAATGTGCATTGGCACGGTGTATGCTTGGAGCTATTTCCAGAACCCGCTGTCGCAGACCTATGGCTGGAACAACACCCAGGTGGCCTGGGTGTTCAGCACCACCATCCTGTTTCTGAGTCTGGGCGCAGCCGTCGGCGGCAACAAGCTGCCCAAGTACGGCCCGCGCAAACTGGCGGTGCTGGGCATTGTGCTGTTTGGCAGCGGCTACCTGCTGGGGGCGTTGGCGCTGTACTTCAAATCCCTGCCGTTCTTGTACCTGGGTTACGGCGTGATCGGTGGCACCGGCATCGGGCTGGCTTATGTGCCACCGGTGGCGACAGTGGCCAAATGGTTTCCGGACAAGAAGGGCCTGGCCACCGGCATGGTCATCATGGGTTTTGGTCTGGGCGCGATGATCATGTCCAAGCTGGTGGCACCCCTGCTGCTGCACACCTTTGACCACAGTTTCCCCACCGTGTTTGCGGTGCTGGGGCTGGTCTTTTTGCTGATCGCCACACCGATTGCCTGGGCGCTGCAAGACCCGCCCAGTGGCAGCGCCACCGGCGGTGGGTATGGTTCGGGGGCTGGTGCGGTGCAGTACCCCAGCGTGCACGCTTTGCTCACATCAGGGCGGTTTGCCATGATGTGGGGGGTGATGTTTTGCAACACCGTGGCGGGCATCATGTTCATCGGTTTTCAGTCACCCATGGTGCAGGAGTTGTGGCACCGCCGTGATGCCAGCCTGACACCCGAGCAATTGGCCAGTTATGGCGCGACCCTGATCGCCTTCAGCGCGCTCTTTAATGGGGTGGGGCGGTTTGCCTGGGGCAGTCTATCGGACAAGCTGGGCCGGGTCACGGTGTTTCGCATCATGCTGCTGAGTCAGTTCGCCGCATTTGTCGCGCTGGGTTTTGTGCAAAGCCCGTGGGTATTTGGGGTGCTGGTGTGTTACATCCTGCTGTGTTACGGCGGCGGGTTTGGCACGCTTCCGGCGTTTGTGTCGGATACCTTTGGTTCAAAGATGATGGCCACCGCCTACGGTGCCATCCTGACCACCTGGGGCAGCGCTGGGATTGTGGGGCCGCAACTGGTGGCCTGGCTGCGGGACAACTATCCGCAAAACGCCTCGGCTTATGCGTTCAATGTGGGCGCTGCGTTCCTGCTGGTGGGGTTTTTGGTGTCGCTGGGGTTGCGCGAGCCGGGCAGGAAGGTTTGAGGCATTGCCACTATGCGGTGCACCTCTGTGGCGTCACTGACGCGTGCACGGGAAAGCGGACGAACCGATCCTTGCTGGTCGGCGCTTGAGAACTCACCAAAATAAAGGCAAAGTGCGGCAGGATCAGCCCGCATCAGGCGCTTATTCATCTTGCCGACGCTGGTTTTCACGAGCGTCTTGACGAAACGCACCTGCAGCAGCACGCCGTAGCGCGAGACACCGGCAGTCTCGATGGCATGCGCTGCGTAGTTGCGCAACACATGTTCACTGATCTGACCGACGAACTCCGGCTTGAGCAGCACCAACGCGAGCGGTCGTTCGCCCCATTTGTCGTCGGGGACACCAACGACGGCGACCTCATGAACCGATTCATGCTTGGCAATGATGTCCTCGAGTTCCAGCGAGGACGTCCATTCGCCGCCGGTCTTGATGATGTCTTTGATGCGATCGGTGACCTTCAGGTATCTCTAACCACTCGGTCAGCGACTTGAACGAACGGCGCAAACCGTGCAGGGTTAACAGTTCAATGCCCACCATGGCGGCTAGCACACCGTGACATTTGAACTTCCAAGTCATGGAATGGGTCACGCTTGCGGCTGTGGAAGTTGGAGTTGCAAAAGCTCGCAGATGAGACAGGCCTGGCCATCTCCGTCTGTCATTTTCCACCGGGTACCAGCAAATGGAACAAGGTCGAGCATCGCCTGTTCTCGTTTATCACATCGAATTGGCGCGGCGAGCCGTTGGTTGATTACGACACCATTGTCAAC
>CAIVHU010000039.1 GCA_903905735.1 uncultured beta proteobacterium | reverse complement strand
TATTGCTGGCAAGCTGGCTGCGGATGACTTCAATCGACTCGGGTTGTGCGAGGGTTCGCTTGATCTGGTTTTGTTGCTGCATCCCTGAAGGATAGGCAGGATACCAACAAAAGTTCAGCTTTATTTTTGGGTACTACGCAGCTCTAGGCTGACCATGTCGGCCCCGCTGGCCTGGAGTGACTGGCAGCTTGTGGCACACTCGCGCACCTGTTTGTTTGGGGCTGGTCGCCAGGCTGGCTGGTTTGTGAGTTATGCAGAAAATCATCGCGCAGATCGCGCAGGAAATCCGGGTTCAGGAACGCCAGGTGGCCGCCGCCGTGGAACTGCTCGACGGTGGGGCCACCGTGCCTTTTGTGGCCCGTTACCGCAAGGAAGCCACTGGCGGGCTGGACGACATCCAGCTGCGCGAGCTCGATGCGCGCCTGGCTTACCTGCGCGAGTTGCGCGACCGCCGCTCCGCCATCACCAAAAGCATTGACGAGCAGGGCAAGCTGACCCCCGAGTTACTGGCGGCGTTGGCGGCTGCGCCGACCAAGCAGGAGCTTGAAGACCTGTACCTGCCATTCAAGCAAAAGCGCCGCACCAAGGGCCAGATCGCCCGCGAGGCCGGTATTGAGCCGCTGGCTGACAAGCTGTTTGCGAACCCCTCGCTCGACCCGATGGCAGAGGCGCAAGCCTATGTGAAGCCTGAGAAAAACGAGGCGGGTGATGACTTCACCACCGTGCAGGCGGTGCTGGATGGCGTGCGCGACATCTTGTCCGAGCGCTGGGCAGAAGACGCTGCTCTGGTGCAGGACCTGCGCGGCTGGCTCTGGGCCGAAGGCCTGTTCCAGAGCAAGCGGATGGACGGCAAGGACGACAACAACGCCGACGTGGCCAAGTTCCGCGACTATTTTGACTACGACGAACCGATCGGCCGCGTGCCTTCGCACCGTGCGCTGGCGGTGTTTCGGGGCCGTAGCCTGGAGATTCTGGAAGCCAAACTGGTGCTGCCCGAGCCGCCAGCCGCCACACCGGGCATGGCTGAAAAAGTTGTAAAAAATCAGCCTCCAGCCCTTACAGAGCATGGGAAGACAGCTTCTAAAACGAGAGCAAGCCAACCGGTGTCCCTGGCCGAAGGGCGCATTGCGCTGAAGCTCGGCTGGAGCCACCAGGGCCGCGCGGCAGACGATCTGATCCGCAAATGTGTGGCCTGGACCTGGCGCGTCAAACTCAGCCTGTCCACCGAGCGCGATTTGTTCGCCCGCTTGCGCGAAGCGTCTGAACAGGTGGCCATCAAGGTCTTTGCCGACAACCTGCGCGACCTGCTGCTGGCCGCACCGGCGGGTCCGCGTGTGGTGCTGGGGCTGGACCCCGGCATCCGCACCGGCGTGAAAGTGGCGGTGGTGGATGCTACCGGCAAGCTGGTCGATACAACCACCGTGTTCCCGCACGAGCCGCGCAAGGATTGGGACGGCTCGCTGCACACCCTGGCCAAACTGTGTGAAAAACACGGCGTGAACCTGATCGCCATTGGCAACGGCACCGCCAGCCGCGAGACCGACAAACTCGCCGCCGACCTCATCAAATTGATGTCAAAACAGGCTGCAGCCCAGACAAATAAAGCGCCAGAAGCTATTGAAAAAGTAGTGGTCAGCGAGGCCGGTGCGTCGGTTTATTCCGCCAGCGAGTTCGCGTCGCAAGAGATGCCCGACGTGGATGTGAGCCTGCGCGGTGCCGCCAGCATCGCCCGGCGCCTGCAGGACCCGTTGGCTGAACTGGTCAAGATCGACCCCAAATCCATCGGCGTGGGTCAGTACCAGCATGACGTGAACCAGAGCGAACTCGCCAAAACGCTGGACGCGGTGGTGGAAGATTGCGTGAACTCGGTGGGGGTTGATCTGAACATGGCCAGCGTGCCGCTGTTGAGCCGGGTCTCGGGCCTGAGTAGTAACGTGGCCAAAGCGGTGGTGCGCTGGCGCGAGGCCAACGGCGCGTTTGCCAGCCGCCAGGACTTGCTCAAGGTCACCGGGCTGGGCCCCAAGGCATTTGAACAAAGTGCGGGCTTTTTGCGCATCCGTGGCGGTGCCAACCCGCTGGACATGACCGGTGTGCACCCCGAAACCTATCCGGTGGTCGAGCAAATTATGGCCAAAACCGGCAGAGAAGTGGCCGAGCTGATGGGCCGCGCCGACATGCTCAAAACTCTTCGCCCCGAACTGTTTGCCAACGACAAGTTTGGCGTGATCACCGTCAAAGATATCCTGGCCGAGCTGGAAAAGCCGGGCCGCGACCCGCGAGGTGACTTCAAGGTGGCGCGCTTCAACGACGGCGTCGAAGACATCCGCGACCTCAAAGAGGGCATGGTGTTGGAGGGCACGGTGAGCAACGTGGCCGCGTTTGGCGCTTTCATCGACCTGGGCGTGCATCAGGACGGCCTGGTGCATGTGAGCCAGCTCAGCCACAAGTTTGTGACCGACGCGCGTGAAGTCGTCAAAACCGGCGACATCGTCAAGGTACAGGTGGTGGAAGTCGATGTGGCGCGCAAACGCATCGCGCTGACCATGAAGCTCGGCGCTGCCCCCGCGCGCAGCGGCGGCCCGGGCGACAACCGCTTTCAGGCCGTCAACGCGCAGCAGCGCGGCCGCCCTGGAGCCGGTTACGGCGCGGGTGGCAACGCAGGGCAGGGCAGAGGCCAGGGGGCGAATACGCCACAATCAACTGCCATGTCATCTGCATTTGCCAAACTCAAAGGCTCCGGAAACTAAAACACCATGGACCCCGCAGCCCTGTTGTCTTCGCGCTTCGTCATGCCCAGCCGCCCCAAGGCGGTAGCGCTGCTGTTGATGGAGCTGTCGCGCCCCGAGCCGGATTTGCGTCGTATTGACCAGTTGGTCAGTTCCGACCCGACGCTAGCCATGCGCTTGCTGCAGGCGGCCAACGCCAACTATTTCAAGCTGACCGGCCAGGTGCATGGCGTGAGTGAGGCGCTGGCCGTTTTGCGGCTCGGGCAGGTGCAGGCCATGGTGGCATCCGCCGCTTCTGTGGCCGCCTTTCAGGGTGGAGCGGCGTTTGACATCACCCAGTTCTGGGCTTACAGCCTGGACTGTGCCAAGGTGGCACGGTCGCTGGCCGGGTTGGTGCGGCAAAACCAGCAAGCGGCTTTCACCTGCGGCCTGATCCACGCCGTGGGCGAACTGGCCATGCGCTCGGCCATGACGCAGGCCCTCACGCTGGACGAGCAGGCCAAACCGTTGGACCTGCGGCGCTGCAGGGCCGAGCGCAAGGCGTTTGGCTTTTGTTACACCGAAGTCAGCGCCTGGCTGGCGCGCCAGTGGCATTTGCCACCGCTGATTCACGATGCCTTGTTGCACGCCCACGCTCCGTTTGACAAGGAACCTTTTGAGCCGCTGGCCGGTGTGGTGCACTTGGCGGTGTGGCGCGCCCGCGCCCGCCACGCGCGGCTGACTGAAAACGCCATGACAGTCAGCTTTCCGTCAATCGTGGCCGAGTTGATGGGGCTGGATATTGACCTGGTGCTGCAGCAGGACCCGATTGACTGGTCGCTGCAGGAGCCCGGACGGTCGCTGATTTAGCCAGGTTTCACGCTGGCAGTTGAAGCTGGCAAGACGCTGCGCTACTGCTGTGCGCATCAATCTTGAACACCGCCACGGTTTGCACCAGGTCGTGCGCTTGCGCCTTGAGGCTGCTGGCCGCTGCAGCCATTTCTTCCACCAGCGCAGCGTTTTGCTGGGTGACCTGGTCCATTTGCGTCACAGCCTGACTGACTTGCGCCACACCATGACTTTGTTCGGTGCTGGCGGCGCTGATCTCGTCCATGATGTCGGTCACGCGCTGAATCGAGGTCACCACCTCCTGCATGGTGATACCGGCCTGGTCCACCAGTGCACTGCCTTGGCCGACACGCTCGACGCTGGTGCTGATCAGTGACTTGATTTCACGCGCGGCTTCGGCGCTGCGCCCGGCCAAAGAGCGTACTTCACTGGCCACCACCGCAAAGCCTCGCCCCTGTTCGCCCGCCCTGGCGGCCTCCACTGCGGCGTTCAGCGCCAGGATATTGGTCTGGAACGTAATGCCGTCGATGACCGAGATGATGTCGCTGATCTTGCGGCTGGCATCAAAGATGCCGCGCATGGTGTCCACCACCTGCGCCACCACCTCGCCGCCTTGTTTGGCGACATGGCTGGCATTCTGGGCCAACTGATTGGCTTGCTGGGCGCTGTCGGCGTTTTGCTGGACCCGACCGCTGAGCTCGTCCATGCTGGCTGTGGTTTGCTCCAGGGCGCTGGCCTGCGACTCGGTGCGTGCTGACAGGTCTGCGTCCCCCTGGGTGATCTCGGTGCTGGCCGTGGCTACGCCCTCGGCATCGCGGCGCACGTGGCTCACCACCGTGATCAGACTGCTTTGCATGGCATGCATTGCCGTGATGAGTTCGCCCACCTCGTCGTCCATGACGATTTTGGCCTGCGTGGTCAAATCTCCCGCTGCCACGCGGTGCGCCAGCGCCACGGCGCTATTGAGAGGCGCAACCGTCTGTTTCAGAGTCAACCAGATGGAAGCCGCTACCGATATGGCGGTCAGCAGCAGCATGATGGTCACCGACAGCCAGGTGGCGGTCTGTGCATGTGCGTGGGCGCTTTGGGTCTCGCTCGCCTCGGTGGCACTCAAGTCAGACAGCAGTTTTTTGAGCGTGGCAGCGGCCGCCCGATCCACGCCTTTGGCGGCGCTATCGCCAGTGGCATAGTCGTTGTTGGCGGCTTGATAGGCTGCAAAGGCATTTTCGTAACCTGCCTGGGCCGACGCAATTTCGCTGTGCAGCTCGGCGACCAACTTTTTGGATTCATCTTCTTGCGCCAACTGGACTTCCAGTGTCTGGATGTCCTGATGGGCCTTGGCCATGGCCTGTTGGTGGGCATCCCAATACTTTTGCAGACTGGCCGGGTCCTTGCCACGCAACAGCACGTTTTTCCACTCCTGAATGGCAATGGAAAAGTCAGCGGCCACCTCAGCGCCTTTTTGGCTGGCCGCGACATGCTGCATCACATGGGTTTCAAATTCGGCGATGGCAGCGTTGAGCCTGTAAATGCCGAACAGGGCACCCGCCAGTACCAAAACCGCCCCAGCGGCAAAACCCATTGGAATTCTGATACTCATCTTCATAGGAGGCACCCAGTCAATGGTTGGTCGCACCGGACAAACAGGCTGGCAATGGCACCGATGACGGCATAAGCACAAATGATGTTACCGCGCGCCTTCTCCGCAGTTGGAGTTGAAGGCACTCCTGTTGTTGATTTGTGTCAATGGTTGCGACAAAACCGGAGCTACTGGCCTGATCAATGTAGTAGCCTTCAGGCCTGCTCACTTTCCATGGCTTCTGGCGTTGCTCATGCATGTTTATCGTTTGACCTGGCACCTGGTGGCCTACCTGCCATGAAAGCACAGCGCATTTGCGCCGGCCCCAAGGCGCTGGCGTATCTGGCGCGCCACGGCCTTCAAAGCCGCGACATGGGTGCCATGCCGGCCGCCGCCGGTGGCCCGAAAGGCCTGATTCTGGGGCCGTTGGACCAATTCATTTTTGGTCACTGGTTGCCGCAATCGAGCCAGCCGGTGGATCTGGTGGGCGCCTCGATTGGTGCCTGGCGCATGGCCACCGCCTGCCTGGATGATCCGGTGGCGGCGTTCAAGCGGCTGGAGCACGACTACATCCACCAGAACTACGCGCTTCTGCCGGGTGAAAAGCGGCCGGCCGCATCGCGCGTAAGCGCGTTGTTTGGGCAGAACTTGCAGGCTTTTTACGGTGGGCGTGTGACCGAGGTGCTGCAGCACCCGCGCTACCGCCTGCATGTGTTGACCTCGCACGGGCGCGGGCTGCTCGCGCGTGAGCACGGTTGGCGCACCGCGCTGGGCTACGGTGGCGCGTTTGTCAGCAATCTGGTTTCCCGCCGGGCGCTGGGTGGCTGGCTGGAGCGGGCGGTGTTTTCCAGCGAATTGCCCCATTTGACGGGGTCCGTGGCACCGCTGCCGTTTGATGCCGCCGACTACCCCACGCGCCAAAATCGGCCTGAGCGAGGCCAACTTTTTGCCCGCCATGCAAGCCAGCTGCTCGATCCCGTTTGTGCTGCAGGCGGTGAACGACATTGCCGGGGCACCCGCCGGGGCGTATTGGGACGGCGGGGTGACCGACTACCACCTGCATCTGAACTGGTTGCCTGCGCACAGTGCTGCACAAAATATAGCTGTTAGCGCTTTATGCATAAGGGCCAAAGTCCAAAATGTCATACAAAATCAAGGTGCGCTGGTGCTTTACCCGCACTTCCAGAAAAGTGTTGTGCCGGGTTGGTTGGACAAACATCTGCGCTGGCGGCACCAGGCAACGCCTTTTCTGGACAACATGATCGTGCTGGCCCCGAATCCCGAGTGGGTCAAAACCCTGCCCAACGGCAAACTGCCCGATCGCACCGATTTCACCCACTACGGCGCTGATTTGCCCGGCCGCGTCAAGGCCTGGACGGTAGCCGTATCCGCCAGCGAACAACTGGCCGACGAGTTTGCGCAATGGCTGGCGCAGCCGGATGTGAAGGTGGTGCAGCCACTGTGAGCGGGTCTTTTGACGGTGAATGCATCGATTCGCTCACCGCTGCCACAGAATATGCGCCTCTTCAAGTGGACCAGAACACCGTGGTGGTGTGGTAGAAGTTGTGCCGTGTGGTCCGACGCCGGTCGAATCGCAGAGACCATGCCCAAGCGCCGGCGCATCACAGGCAGACCACGATCCACACGCCGCCGTTGCCTTGCAAGCCTCAGGCTGGCCAAGTTCCGGGAACGCGTCCGTTCGGAAATGCACATAGGGCGTGGACCCTCGCCGTGGTGCTTGGCAAGGAGGACCCGGCTGGCGGCCTGAGCGGATCAATTGACACCATTCAACGGTCGAACACTCCACTGATCGAGTTGACGCTGACTGTCTGCAGCCTCTGCGTCAATGGAGTCCGGCTGGGCATCTTTGGGGCAGCCTTCGCTTGCTCGTGGCTTGCTGGGCAGAGAAGCGTCTTTTTGAGCAACTCGAGCATTGAACTGTGGCGATGATCCGTCCCACACGAACGGGTTATGAAACACCGGAGGGTCTGGCAAGCAATCATTTTTGTAGATGGGCGGCCACCCCGAGTCAAACGGCTCGAAGGCAATGGTCTGCTCAAACACAAGGGGGCGACCCGTCGGGGTGGGAGGAAGCGACACCACGGCGGTCATAGCATGACGCGCGAGCTTTTCGGCGATGTCGGAGGTGGACCACAAGGTTTCGACCTTGGTGATCTTCCCATTGGCTGCTATTTCGATACGGAATCGAACGTAACCTTGTTGGGGTCCCTCGACCACCGTTCCCATCATGCTTCGAATCTGTTGTCCCCAGGCATATCGGTAACGCTTGCTGTTCTTGAGTCTGTAGGTCGATGCCAATTGCCACTCTTCAGCAGTGGGTGGTGGTGGCGCTGCCATGGATGCCAGCGATTTCTCCGGCACCGTTCGCGGTGCAATGGTGTGCGCGACGGGTGCATTTGCCACGATGGCCCCGTCTGGATTCACTGTGACGACGGATTTGGCTGGTGATCGCGGTGGTGCATGCTTGGGCTCTGTCTGCAGCCGATCGTGATGGACAGCGTCAACTGGACTGACTTTGGCGACTTTTTTTGTGCCTCCAACAGGCTGGGTGAACAGGCTTAGGTGCAGCGGCTTCGGCGATGTTGATGGGCTGGGGTCCGGTGTCAGAACCTGACCTGGCCACACCAGCAGGACACCCGCGTGAATCGCCAGCGAGAGCACGGTGGCCACGAAAAGCATGATCCGCCTCTGGATCATGGTTTATTCGAATGAATGGGCATTGTTCGCAGCGTCAAAGGAACAAACTCAACGCCCAGCCACTGCCACCGCACCCCATGACCACCAACCAGGGTGGCAGCTTCCAGAACACCAATGCGACCAAGGCGAGCAAAGCCAGCCCAAAATCAGCCGGCTTGAATATGGCGATGGTCCAAACCGGGTTGTAGAGCGCAGCCAAAAGCAAGCCGACAACGGCCGCATTCACACCCGCCAGAGCCGCTTGGGTATGTGCACTGCGCCGCAATGGCTCCCAAAAAGGCAAGGTGCCGATGATGAGCAGAAACGAGGGCACAAAGATGGAGATCAGACTGACTGCCGCTCCCAGCCAACCATTGGGTGGCGTGCTCATCGACGCACCCAGGAAAGCCGCAAAGGTGAGGAGCGGTCCAGGCACGGCCTGAGCCATGCCATAGCCTGCCAGGAAGGTGTCATTGGAAACCCAGTGGCCCGGCACAACAGCGGCCTGCAGAAGCGGCAAGACGACATGACCGCCGCCGAAGACCAAGGAGCCCGCACGATAGAAATCATTGACCAGTGCCACAAAGCGATTCGGCCACGCCTCCACAAGAACCGGCAAGCCGATCAGCAAACCAAAAAATAGCAACAGCATCATGATGCCGACACGCCGGTTGACCGGGATAGGGAGCGGGTCATGGACCAAATTTTGGGAGGGCTTGAACAGTCGGATGCCCGCCAGGGCAGCTACGCCGATCACGACAACCTGCCCCAAGGCCGTGGGCCACAACATGACGATGCAGGCTGAGGCAGCGGCGATCGTGACGCGATTCGTATCTGTGCAAAGGTGGCGAGCCATGCCCCACACGGCTTGCGCAACCACCGCCACGCCAACCACCTTCAAACCATGCAGCGCTCCCGCAGGAAACGCAGCTCTCCATGTCGTCAAACTCATGGCTAACAGGCTCATCATGAGTGCCGATGGCAGCGTGAATCCTGCCCAAGCGGCCAAAGCGCCACGACATCCACTTCGTGCCATGCCGAGTCCCATGCCGACTTGGCTGCTGGCCGGTCCTGGCAGGAACTGGCACAACGCGACCAGATCGGCGTAGCTGCCTTCACTGAGCCAGCGCCGCCGCGTCACAAATTCATCACGAAAATAGCCAAGGTGGGCCACAGGACCACCAAACGATGTCAAACCCAAGCGCAGGAAAACCAGGAACACCGTCCACGCATTGTCTTTCGAGCTCACCTTGATTTCGCTCTTGCCTGACGACATCCAGACTTCCCATCATTGAAATGAAATGGATCGTAATGGAATACCGCTTTTGACTATCGACTGCTCTTTCGGGTGAGAGTTTTCGGATTGGCTCAGCCGCTCACTATTACGGGCCTGTCCTTGCTAGCGCTCGTTCTTGCCGGTTGCGGCAGTGTCGCAATATTGCGCGCTGGACCACAACGTGGCTAGCGTCCACCATCGGTAGCAAGAAGGCAGTCACCACCACCTGCGCTGACAGCGTTGCCATCGGTGCCTTGAAAGGCTTGACCGGCTTTTCACTTGTCTATCTTTTACCTTCAAGGTCTGAAATCTTCCTTCAACTTTGGAGCTGGTTGTACCGGGGGCAAGATCACCAAACCGGCCCTATGCCTTTTCAAGATTTTCTCCATAGCTATGCTATTTGAAGCAAAGCTGGTCACTCTCGTGCATGAGTTACCATGACTGCGGTGGTTTCTTCGCCAGTCGTACCACCCGTCATATCCTGCAGCCTTCGCTGTCAACGCCCACCCATGCTTGCTATTGGACCCGATAGCGGCTATTTGCTGAGTCCGTTTTATGCTCCAACTCTCTTGCGCAGGCCAACAGGCCATCAACGACATTGCTCAGCGCCACGGTTTCAGCTTTGATGCTGTGTTGTCGATGCTGGGGTCCGTCATCAATGGCAATGGCAGCATGGCCCAGTTCAGCCACCCCGAATTCGGCGGCTCCGGCCAGTGGATGCTGGGTGGCATGACCATGGTCGGGGACATGTTCAACAACCATCTCAAAGGCCGGGTTGACAACCTGTGTGCTGAGCTTTCCCGCCTTATCAGCAACCAGCCAGGTCTGGTTCGTTCCGGCAGCTTTCAAAGCCAAAGCCAAAACGGCAGCACCCAGGTCAACGCCTGGGGAGGCGGCGAATCAGCCGGTACCCAGAACAACAACCTGTTTGTGCCGGCCCCAGTGGTGCCCGATTGGTGGGGCCCGGATTTGCGCTTTCCCAACAGCACAGGTGGTCAAAACGGCATGCGCTACGCGTGGTTTTCCCAGGCGCATCGTTTGGCCATCGAGTCCAACGGGGAAGTCATCATCTACGACACATTGGACCATCAGATTGGCGGCGTGTCCCAACAGCAAAGCGGTGGCTATTCGGTGACGTTCTCCAGTCAATATGGCTATGTGGATTTGAATCGCCTTCCGGTGGTGAGCATCAATGGGGTGGCACCGATGGCCCCTGTGCCAGCACCCGCACCCGCCGCTCATAACTTCAACAACAACTCGCACAGCCCGGCCCCCGGTAACAGCAGTCCTGGCGGTGCGCAAGGCGACATTTTTGCCAGCATCGAAAAATTGGCAGCCCTGCAAGCGCGCGGTATCCTCAGCGAACAGGAGTACGCCAGCAAAAAAGCCGAATTGCTGAGCCGACTGTAGATCAGGAGTTGACCGACACCCGGGTGGTCCGTGCACTCGCAGTTTTTCGCTGCTCAATCAATCCATGATGGCTGAAATCACCTGGACGTATGATGTTTTGCCTGGCTTCGAGCAGACCACTCTTGCGGGATTGTCCGCACCCGAGGGGCCCATCGAGGCGGTCCTGGTTCGCCGACGCTGCAGCTTGGCTAGCACCAAAGCAGTTTTATATGTCCACGGCTACGTGGACTATTTCTTTCAGACCCATCTGGCAGATTTTTATAACCAGGCAGGCTTGCATTTTTACGCGGTTGAGCTTCGTCGGCATGGCCGAGCCCTGCGCCAGGATCAACGGCCCAACTACACCAGCAACATCGACGAGTACCTGCAAGATGTGGATGCGGCGATCACTCTCATGCGCGGGGGCGAGCAGATGGACTGGCTGCTGCTCAACGGCCATTCCACGGGCGGCCTGGTTGCTGCGTTGTATGCCCATCGAGGCCAGCAACGCTCGGCGGTAAGCGCGGTTTTTCTAAACAGCCCGTTCCTTGACATGAACCTACCCGCCTGGCAGCAGTGGACTTTGGAGCCCATTTTGTCGATGTTGGGGGTATTTTCCCCGCATCTGACGATTCCCGATATGTCGGTCGTTTATGGTCAGAGCTTGCATGCCAGCCAGCATGGAGAGTGGCATTACAACACGCGCTGGAAACCCATAGAAGGATTTCCGATCTACGCGGGTTGGCTTCGCGCCATTCACCGCGCCCACGCTGAAGTTGCGCAAGGGCTGGACATTCATTGTCCGGTGTTGGTCATGCACGCCGCACGTAGCGCCTGGCCCAAGGCATGGAGTGAAGAGGTGATGACCGCTGACATCGTGCTTGATGTAAACGACATTCGACGTCTGTCACCTAGACTGGGGCCTCACGTTGAATTGCACGCTATTGCTGACGGCATGCATGATCTGACTCTTTCGCAACTGAAAGCTAGAAGAGTCGTTTTCAAAGAATTGCAAGATTGGCTGATAGCGATCGGTGGCATTCAGCCAATGGACTGAGTGCTGAAAATTTTCGTCATATTCGAATATTTTTAGGAAACCAATGGCTCTGTTCTCACAAGATAACCTGAACCCAGGCGTGCGCAAGCGTGAGGTGTTTGGCTGGGCCATGTACGACTTTGCCAACTCCGGCTATACCACCGTCGTCATCACCGCGGTGTTTGCAGCGTACTTTGTGGGCGGGGTGGCGCAAGGCGCCGATTGGGCCACGTTCGCCTGGACCGCAGCACTGAGTGTGTCGCACGCCATCGTGATGATCACCTTGCCCAGTCTGGGCGCTTTTGCCGATCTGCGTGCGGCCAAGAAGCGTTTACTGATGATGGTGACGGGTGCATGCGTAGTCTCCACCGCAGCCCTCGCGCTGGTTGGACCCGGCAGCGTCGCACTGGCGATTGTGCTGATTGTGGTGTCCAATACCTTTTATTCCTATGGTGAGTCTCTCACCGCAGCGTTTTTGCCCGAGCTGGCCCGTACCGAGGCCTTGGGCAAGGTCAGTGGCTGGGGCTGGGGCTGGGGCTGGAGTTTTGGTTATTTTGGCGGCATGCTGGCCCTCGGCCTGTGCCTGGCCTATGTCATGTGGGCGCAGGGTGTTGGCATTCCAGCCTCGCAGTTCGTGCCAGTCACCATGTTGATCACTGCGGTCATTTACGGCGCTGCCTCGCTGGTGACCTTCGCATTGCTGAAGGAGCGAGGCCAGGTGAGTGCAGGTGTTGCCGGTCAGAGCGGCTTCATGGCCTCACTGATGCAGCTGAAACGCACTCTGAGCCAGGCGCGAGATTACGTGGATTTCATGTGGCTGTTGGCCTGTGCCGTCTTTTACCAGGCGGGGGGTGGCCGTGGCCATTTCGCTGGCGGCCATCTATGCAGAGCAAGTCATCGGTTTCAAGCAGCAGGAAACCATGGTCTTGATCTTTGTCCTCAATCTGGCAGCGGCGTTGGGGACCTTCGTTTGGGGCTATTTTCAGGACCGTGTGGGGCACAAGATTGCCCTGGCGACGACGCTGGTTGGTTGGATCGCCACCTGTGTGATCGCTGCCCTGGCTACCACCAAGGGGGAATTCTGGTACGCGGCGGTGATTGCGGGCTTTTGCATGGGTAGCAGTCAGTCAGCCGGGCGTGCCATGGCGGGTGTGTTTGCCCCGAAGCATCAGGCTGCCGAGTTCTATGGCCTCTGGACATTTGCCATACGCCTTGCAAGCATTGTCGGCCCGCTGACCTACGGCATCATCACCTGGATGACCGATGGCAACCAGCGCACGGCCATTCTGAGCACTTCCGTGATGTTTGTTCTGGGCTTGTTGCTGCTTATACCTGTGAATATGGTCCGGGGACGACAAGCAGCTCAACAGACGGATGAGCAGGCGAGTGAATCTGCACCAGAACTGTCTTAATTCGGTAAAGACGACTTACGTTCAGGGTTTGCCCTGGTCATTGAAGGTGCAACTGATCACTTATGTCATTTCTGGCTTTAGCATGCTGTCATGCCCGAGCACCACGCCTCTTACCACCCGCCCACCCAGCGTCTACATGACCTGACACCGGCGTTGCTGGGGCTGCTGATGGGCACTGCTTTGCAGTTGCAGCAGGCGGCGTTGTGGCCCACCAAAAGTTATATGCTTTTGGTGCTTCCAGCCATTCTATCATGCGGGCTGGAAGCTCTTATAAAAAGAGCAAATCGCTGGCCAGTCCCGCATCTGGTCACGGCAGGGGTCTATCTGTTGGCGGCGGCGCTGCTGGCGTTCGGCATGACCGGCTGGCGCGCCAGTTCGTTTGCCAGCCACGCGCTCAACCCTGCGCTGGAGGGGCGCGACATCGCTGTAACCGGTGTCGTGGCCAGCTTGCCGCAGAGGTTTGAAGGTGGTGTGCGCTTTCGTTTCGATCTGGAAACAGCTCAGCTCGACGGGCAGCCCGTGGCGCTGCCGCACCGGCTGGAGCTGGCCTGGTATGCCGGGGCCTTCGGGCGCAGCGATGCCAGCGGTGAGTCGGCGGGTGCCCGCGCCAGTTCATGGTGATGAATGAAAACAATCGATGCTCAATCTTGTTCCACTTGCTGGTGCCAGGTGGGAAGTGATGGACTTCGATATCGAGTCCGGTTTCCTGAGCGAAACGACTGAGCTCGAGTTTCC
>CAIVHU010000038.1 GCA_903905735.1 uncultured beta proteobacterium | reverse complement strand
TGATCGACATGGCCTCGCTGAAAGTAGAGGTCCCCGCATGAGTGGTGCGCAGATGAACGTGTTGGTGGTGGGTGCCACCGGCAGCATTGGTCGTCTGGTGGTGGATGAGGCCATCCGTCAAGGCCATGCGGTGCGCGCTCTTGTGCGCGACCTGCGCGGGGCCAGTCGGTTGCACGCTGCGGCACTGCGGGTGGTTGGCGACCTCACCCGGCCAGACACCCTGGTTGCAGCGGTCGATGGCATCGATGCCATTGTGTTCACCCATGGCGCCGATGGCGGTGGTAAGGTCGGTGCTGAGCGGGTCAGCTATGGCGGCGTACACCATGTGCTGGCTGCCCTGCATGGCCGTCAGGTTCGTATCGCGTTGATGACCGCCATCGGTATCACCAATCGCACCGGCGTCTACAACCGCAGCACCGAAGCGCATGACTGGAAACGCCGCAGTGAACGTTTACTGCGCGCCAGCGGACTGTCGTACACCATCGTGCGCCCAGGCTGGTTCGACTACAACACCGCCGACCAGCACAGGCTAGTGCTGCTGCAAGGTGACACCCGCCATGCCGGTGACCCCAGTGACGGTGTTGTGGCGCGGGTCCAGATCGCCCAAGTGCTGGTACACAGCCTCACATCAGCCAGCGCCACCCACAAGACCTTCGAGCTGGTGGCCGAGCGTGGGCCTGCCCAAGAGGATTTCGACGGCTTGTTTGCAACCCTGGACGTCGACACCCCAGGAGAGCTTGACGCGGTGCACGACACGCCCAATATGCCACTGGCGCAGGAGCCCGAGCGCGTTCGCGATGACCTGAGTCGGTTGGCTACGCCTGAACCGCAGGAGCCCTGAGCTGACATAGAGCCCATTCGTGGTTGACTGCCACCTGTCGATGCATTCAATTTGGTATACCACTGCTGTGGACACGAAGGCAAAATCCGTGAGCTACAGTTGGTTTCACTTCAAACGCATGAAATTGGCTTACCCGGAAGCTGCCGGTCGCGAATGACTCAAACGCTGCGAAGACGCCAAAACAAAAACCCGGCACATAAGTCCGGGTTCGTCCACGAGTACGTGGCACGCGTTGCGTGAGGCAATCGCCTGAAAGGAATGGTGCGCGTTCAATGGTTGGGTTTCTTTGACGTGGATCAAATACAGTGCATCAAGGCATAACATCATTGACACTTGCAAGCGTCAACGGCATAGACTCATGCCCGCCAGGGTGGAATAAAAATGCACTTGGGTTTGATATGTCGTTGGAATGGAATGATGCCTTCAAAATTGGCAATGTCGAGATTGATGCGCAGCATCAACAGCTGTTCAGTCGGGTCAATGATTTTCTGGCTGCCAAGACCAAAGCGAAATTGACGGCTTGCGCTATGGAGATGTTCAGGTACACCCGTGAGCACTTTGCTCATGAGGAGAGCCTCATGAAGAGTCTGAAGTATCCTGCCCTTGCCGATCATCTGGCACAGCACAATGATCTCCTATCGCTGTTGAGCGAAGTCGCAGGAAATATTGCTAAAGACACGATCAATTGCGACGACTTGGAGGCATTTTTGTCCCATTGGCTCTTGGGCCACATCGCGACATCTGATCAGAGTCTGGCCTTTTACGTCAAATCCGGCGCAAAGCAATAGAACCAATGGCCAGGCTGGCCGGATTACGTCGAGCAGTCGAGCGTCTTAGACACGTAGGTTGTATCACCGCTATTGTCAAAAATGATTTTTTCTCTCAATCGTGGTGTTGAAAGCGGAAAACCGCGGATTGGTGGCACGCTGCTGTTGCTCTGGATTGCGGTTGGTGCCATTTGCGGCTACTTCATATATGACCTTAAGGCCAGCTACACAGAACTGCTCTACGCTGCGAAGTCAGACGCATCAATATATTCACGATTAGTTGAAGAGCATGCAACTGCAACGTGTCCTTCCGGTAAGCCTGCCAAACTGAAGTTTTTTTGCTGAGGGCGTTGGATTTTTGGTCCAGTCCGTTTTTTTTGCTTGCGTTCTCGTCCGATTCGCAATACTCTGCGGCGCATGCCCCAACCACTGAGCTACCGCC
>CAIVHU010000037.1 GCA_903905735.1 uncultured beta proteobacterium | reverse complement strand
TGGCACGAGGTCTTTGAGCAAGACCTCACCCATCCCATCGGTGACGGCTTTGGAGACCACAAAGAAGGGCCGCCCCAGGCCATCGTTAACCCAGTAGTCGGTGGTGCCGCGCAGGCATAGCCGCTCGCGGGAAACAAAGCGCCGTGGCAGATTGGCAAGCCGTGCGTTTAGTCGCTCAATTGGGCGGCTACCTTGGGCGAGCCAATGATCCCCCGCCTGGTCATCAGCTGATGTGGCAGGGCTATGCTTGTTTGCAAATGATGTGCGCCGGATTCGTGCTTGGCGCAGCACGATCTGGATGAAAATAGTTGTGGGTAAAGGGAGCGCTAGAGCCCTATTTCCTGTATAAACTTTGGGCTCAATGTTTGGGCACCAGCTTGGCGTGAATCTTTTGTGTGGTGCGCCACACCACCCACAGCACCACCGGCACCAGCGCGCCGGCAGCCATTTCGGGATTGATCGGCAGCCCCGCGGCTTTGAGCGCTTTGCCGCCATAAAGCACCAGGCTGATCACGTAATACGAGATGGCGGCAATCGACAGGCCTTCCACCGTGGTTTGCAAGTGCAGTTGCAACTCTTGGCCGCGAGTCAGCTTGCCCAGCAGGATGTGGTTTTGCTCCTCGGTGGCAATGTTCACCCGGGTGCGCAGCAAATCACTGGCGCGCGCCACACGCTCTGACAGCGAGGCCAACCGCCGCGCGGTGGATGACACCGTGGCCATGGCGGGTGACAGCCGGTGCTGCAAAAACTCGCCAATCATCTGCGTGCCCGGAATGGCTTTTTCGCGCAGCTCGGCCAGGCGCTGGTTGACGATCGTGTAATAGGCCTGGCTGGCAGAAAATCGGTAGATGTTCTCCGCCGTGGCACGCTCTACGCTGGCCGCCAGCGACACCAGGGTGTCGAGCAGATCCTGATCCGAGGCGCTCTTGCTTTCCAGTCGGGCTGTGATGGCTGACAACTCGTTTTCTGCCTTGGACAGCATTGGCCCCAACGCCTTGGCCACTGGCAAGCCGCGCAGCGCCAGCAGGCGGTAGATTTCCAGTTCCAGCAGCCGCCCGGCAATGCGTCCGGCGCGGGTCTGGCTGGTGCCCTCGGGGGCGATCACCAGCATGCGCTCAAAACCGTCACTTTGCAGGCGGAACTGCGTCAGCGCCCAGGAATGCCCCGAAGGCTGGCCATGGCCCGACGGGGCCAATTGAACACTCCCGGGATCAGCCACGTTGAGCGCGTTGCTGCCCATCAGCGATGCCACCACCGTCTTGCCACCCAGCCAGGTCATGGCCTTCGCCATCAGCGCCTGCGGGTCTTCCAGCGGGGCGTTGAGCATGACCAGTTGCACCGCTGATACCGTACGCCCCGGAATCTGCTGCAACCACTGCGCCGACACCGCCAGATGCGACATCAGCTCGGGCTCAGCCGCACCCAGCATGGCATGCACAGGCAAGGCCTGCACCACGGTGTAGCGTGAAAACTCGCTGTGCCGCTCCCACTTGACCGTGCAGTCGGCCAGACGCAAGCGCAAAAAATTGTCCTGAAGGCAATCGACGGCCAATTCAGACTGACCCGGCAACTGCCGCAAGTGTTCGCAGGCCATGTCACGCGTCACGCCCGCATGTAACACCGCCACATCCACCACCAGTGCGGGCAGGCGGATGCGTGCCGATGGGCGTGCGTGCACCTCGTTGTGCAACGTGGTGCGCAAGCTGTCGTCAGGGGGGAGAAAACCTTGGGCGGGGGAGACGATGTCGTTCATATCAAGTATTTTGCAGGGTTTTCAGTGACTTGCCGGTTTCGGGTACTGTTTTGAACGGGCAAATTTCAGTGCGGGACTCGCTTTGCACGAAAAATCCCCTTGCTGACCCATGCGCCGTGAGTTGCGCCAGAAAAGATCGATCAGCCGCCGCGCTGCGGTGCAGCAGTTGCACACCCAGGCGGGTTTCCATGCCCACCACATAACGCGACACGGCGGCCTTGGACACAATCAGCGCATCGGCCGATTTGACAAAACTGCCTGCATCGACCACCACGTTGAAGGTCTGCGTTTTAAGGAAGCTTTCCACTATCACGCTGGGTGAGACAATCAATCTGAATTATTGGTATTTATCTTTTTTGAATAATCCAATACAGTCCCATCTATGGTTGACGCAATGCCGCGCCAGCTCTTTCAGGACAACACCATGACACAAGCTCCGGTCCTTTTTATTTCGCACGGCGCACCCACCTTTGCCATTGAGCCGGGTGTGCTGGGCCCGCGCCTGCAAGCGCTGGGCGAACAGTTCTCTGACATGAAAGCCGTGCTGGTGGTGTCACCGCACTGGCAAACACGTGATGTGCAGGTCATGACCACGGCCAAGCCCGAAACCGTGCACGACTTTGGCGGTTTTCCGGCCGCGCTGTACAAGCTGCAGTACCCCGCCCACGGCCAACCCGACATCGCCGCAGAGGCGGCCCGGATGCTGGCTGAAGCCGGTTTTGCCACCACATCCGACGATCATCGCGGGCTCGACCATGGTGCCTGGGTGCCGCTGCTGCACCTGCTGCCCAATGCCAACGTGCCGGTGTTTCAGGTGTCCATGCCGCACAGCCTGACGACCGCGCAGGCGTTAAAGCTGGGTCAGGCGCTGGCACCGCTGCGCGCGCAGGGCGTGGTCATCGTGGCCTCGGGCAGCATGACGCACAACCTGTACGAATTCCGGACTGGCACCACTCGGCCCGAGCCCTATGTGCAGGAATTTGCAGCCTGGGTGCGCGCCGCCGTGTTGTCTGACGCAAAGGATTCCCTGGTGCACTACCGCGAACTGGCTCCGCATGCCCAGCGCGCCCATCCGTCCGAGGAACACTTTTTGACGCTTCTCGTGGCCTATGGCGCGCGGGGTGAAGACGCGCCGCAAGTGATCGACGACACAGTGACCCACGGCATGCTGTCGATGGAGTCGTATGTGTGGGGGTTGCCGTCATGAGCGCCGCAACCTCGCGCTTTGGCGAATTACAAACCGGGCCGCAGCTGGGTCTGTGCTATCGGCTGGCTCAACCCGTGCCCGAGACACCGCGCCGCTGCGTGATCCTGCTGCACGGTGTGGGCAGCAACGAGGCCAATATGGCCGACCTGGCCCGGGGCATGAGACCCGACACCTTGGTGGTCCTGGCGCGTGGCCCGTTGACGCTGGGCCCGGGCCAGTTCGCCTGGTTTCGCGTGGCCTTTACCGCCAACGGCCCCAGCGCCGACATCGAGCAAGCCGAACGCAGCCGCCAAACGCTGATCCATTTTGTGCGGCAGATACAGCTCAGCTACGGCATTACCCCGGCCAATACGGTCATTGCAGGCTTTAGCCAGGGCGGCATCATGAGCGCCAGCGTGGCGTTGAGTGCTCCGGAATCCGTAGCAGGGTTTGGCCTGCTGTCGGGGCGCATCCTGCCAGAACTGGCACCGCATCTGGCTTCACGGGAGCGACTGGCCAAGCTCAAAGCCTTTGTCAGCCATGGTGAACAGGACAACGTACTGCCGGTGGCTTGGGCGCACAAGTCCGACGCGTTGCTGACCGACCTGGGCGTGACCCACGAGCTTCATCTGTTCCCGATGGACCACGGCATCAGTGCCGCCATGCACGCCGACTTTTTGAGTTGGCTGGCGGCGATCAACCCATAAACCCGAATGGAATCCGACGATGCCGTCAGCCGACTTTCAATCCACCATCACGGCGCAATACCGGGTCGCGCGGGTCTTGCTGGCCAACGGCAACCCGCTGGTTCTGCTGTTGATTGGCGCGGATCAGACTGGCGTGGCGATAGGTCATGGTGCAGCGCCGGACTCGTTGCTGGCCCTGGCGATCGGCTCCCAAATCACCGCACGGGAGTTTTTCAAACACAGACCACCCAGCCCGCTGGAGTTGGAAAACGCCATCGTCACGGTGGAAGACGAAGTCACCCGCGCTCGAAAACTGATTCCACCCGGCGCAAGATTGGTCACCACCGACTCGTCCATCCGCGAGATCGCCCACTTGTCCGGCATGACCCCGGGCGCAGTTCTGCACCTGCCGCTGGACGCCATGGAGCGCACCTTCGAGCGGCTGGCGCAAGTGTCACTGGGCCGACCCGCATCGTTTGACGGCCTGCCCGCCGACAACCAGGTTGCCGCCACGCTCCTGATCCTGCGCGAATTCATGCATCACTTGCGGTTTGACGACATCACTGTGCTGCAAGCTGACAGTTCGTTTGCTCCATAATTCATAGCTGTTTGCGACGGTTTGATAAGGGCTAGAGGCCAATTTTTTATATGAAACCGACGGGAACCCGGCCGTTTGCCCGCCTAGAATGGTTTCATGCCCAAAGAAGCCCAGGCCCGCATCAAGATCAACCACCTGCTTGAAGCCGCTGGCTGGCGCTTTTTTGACTCGCCCCAAGGCAAGGCCAACATTGCGCTGGAGCCCAACGTCAAACTCACCCAGGCGCAGGTGGATGCGCTGGGCAACAATTTCGACACCATTAGCCACGGCTTCATCGACTTCCTGCTGCTGGACGAGCAGCACTTTCCATTGATGGTGCTGGAAGCCAAGGCCGAAGACAAAAACCCGCTGATTGGCAAAGAGCAAGCGCGCAAATACGCCAAATTGCAAGCCTGCCGCTTCGTGATTTTGAGCAACGGCAACCTGCATTACTTCTGGGACTTGCAGCATGGCAACCCGCATGTGATCACAACGTTCCCCGCTCCAGGCTCCATCAAAGGCTACGCCAAATTTCAGCCCGACCCGGCGCGCCTAGTGGCTGAGGCGGTGCCGCTGGACTACATTGCCCGCACCCAAATGGCCGCCTATGACGTTGAAGCGGGCTGGAAAAACGAGACCGAACGCGAAGCGTTCAGCCACAAAAACCGCCTGCGTTTTTTGCGCGCTTACCAGCAGCGCGCCTTGCATGCGGTGCAAGCGGCCGTCAAGGCAGGCCAGACGCGCTTTTTGTTCGAGATGGCCACCGGCACCGGCAAAACCCTCACCGCTGCTGCCGTCATCAAGCTGTTTTTGCGCACCGGCAACGCCAGGCGCGTGTTGTTTCTGGTGGACCGGCTGGAGCTGGAGGACTAGGCCAACAAAGCCTTTGTGGCGCTGCTGAAAAACGACTACAAAAGCGTGATCTACAAGGAAAACCGCGACGACTGGCGCAAAGCCGAAATCGTGTGCAAAGCCTGCTGTTCAGCGCCAAATACAAGCAGTTTTCGCCCACCGACTTTGACCTGGTGATTTCTGACGAAGCGCACCGCAGCATTGGCGGCAACGCGCGCGCCGTGTTTGAATACTTTGTCGGCTACAAGCTGGGCCTGACCGCCACACCCAAGAATTACCTCAAAAAGTTTGATAGCGCCAAGCCAAGCACCCGCGACCCGCGCGAGTCAGAACGCCGCCTGCTGCTCGACACCTACCGCACCTTTGGCTGCGAAAGTGGCGAGCCCACCTACCGCTATTCGCTGCTCGACGGGGTCAAAGACGGCTTTCTGATCAACCCGCTGGTGGTCGACGCCCGCACCACCGTCACCACCCAGCTGCTGTCCGACCAGGGCTATGCCGCCGTGGTCATCGCTGACACGGCGGGTGGCGAGCAAACCAGCGAACAGTTCTTCAAGCAAAAGAACTTCGAGAAACAGTTTTTCTCTGAACCCACCAACCGCCTGTTTTGCGAAACGCTCCTGAAACACGGCCTGCGCGACCCGATCAGCGCCGAGTTTGGCAAAACCATCGTCTTTGCCGTCAGCCAGGCCCACGCCAGCAAGATCACACAAATCCTCAACGAACTGGCCGACACGCTCTACCCCGGGCGCTACCAGTCTGACTTTGCGGTGCAGGTCACCTCGCTGATCCCGGACGCGCAGCAGTTCACCATCAACTTCACCAACAACAACCTGCTGGGCAGTGCCAACGTGTTGCCCGCCTACAAAACCAGCAAAGCCCGCATCTGCGTCACCGTGGGCATGATGACCACCGGCTACGACTGCCCGGATTTGCTCAACCTGGCGCTGATGCGGCCGGTGTTTTCACCTTCCGACTTTGTGCAGATCAAGGGCCGTGGCACCCGCAAACACGATTTTCGGGAGCAGTTGCAGGACGACGCGCTCAAAGCCCAGGTCACCGCCCCGCTCAAGACCGCCTACAAACTGTTCGACTTCTTCGCCACCTGCGAGTACTTTGAAGACAAGTTCAACTACGACGAGGTGCTGAAACTGCCGCGCCCCGGCGCTGGCAAGGAACAAGGCGGCGGTGACGGCCCTGGCCCACTACCACCCGGCGGCGTTAACAGCTATGAGCACACTGCTCCCGACAACATAGCAACGCAGGTCGAGCAACAGGTCGGCTTCCAGGGCATGAAGGTGGACCGCATGTTCTTCGAGAAGTTTGAGGACAAGGTCAAAGCCGACCCCATCATTGCCCAACAGGTCAGCGATGCCCAGTGGGACCAGGCCATCAACTACATCACCACCGAGCTGTTTGACAAACCCGCGGAGTACTTCACGCTTGACAAACTGCGCCGCGCCGCCGGTGTGGACCGCCGCCTTGGCCTCAAAGAAGTCTTGCAGAAAACCTTTGGCTTCATCACCGGCTTCAAAAGCAAAGACGAGTTGCTGGAAGACGAGTTCGACAAATTCCTGCTCGACCAGCAAAACGCCACGGGTTTCAGCGCCGACAGCACTGCCACCGCCGTGCAGGCCATGAAGTACTACCTCAAAGCCTACGCCACCGACCACCGCCAGCGCGACATCATCGAAACCCAACGCCTGACCGACCTCAACGTGTACCCCGCCTTTGGCATGAGCGACTTCAAAGCCGTGCCCCCGGTCTGGCGCACCCGCATCCCCGAGTACGTCAAGGACTACGTGCCGCTGAACCAGTTCATGTAGCCGAAATGGCTTGCATCGAAGCACAAGCGGCTACACCTTACAACGCATGAAATACACATTATTATGTGTATAATTTTTAGCCATGAACTTCATCTGGGACGAGCCCAAACGCCAGTCAAACCTGAAAAAGCACGGCCTGGACTTTGCCGATGCCGTCAAGGTCTTCAGCGGTCCCCTGGTGTTGTTTGAGGACCAGCGCGAAAACTATGGTGAACAGCGCATGATCGGTATCGGGCTGCTGGACTACCTGGTGGTGCTGATCGTTCACGTCGAATCGGATGACAGCGTCCGCATCATTTCCATGCGAAAGGCAGACAGCCATGAAACAGACCTCTTCTACAAAAACGCCGGTTACTTCTAGCGCCTCTCGCGACGACGCGCCCAAGCTCACGCAGGCAGATTTTGACGGTGCCAAGCTGCGCGTGGCGGGCCGCGATGTCAACCGCGCCGAGTGGCAAGTCGCCGTGCGCGCGCGGGTTGGCAAGCAGCGCATCAACATCATGTTGGATGCGCCCATCGTTGAGCACTTCAAGGCGCTGGCGGGCAACCGGGGCTATCAAACGCTCATCAACGACTCGCTTCGCCGGGTGATTGAAACCGGCCATCTGGAAGCCGATTTGCGTCGCGTCATCCGCGAAGAGTTGTCACACTAAATCAGCCTCTAGCCCCCGTCCGTCAAGCGCGGATAGCTATTATTTTTGTATTTCCTTCACACATGCTTGACTCCGAAACCAAACGCCGCATCGACGCCTGCCGAGACATCCTCGTGGGCAAAGTGCCCGACCCCAAAAGCCAAGTCGAGCAAATCACCATCGCGCTGATCTACAAGTTCATGGACGACATGGACGCCGAGGCCGAAGAACTGGGCGGCAAGCGCAGCTTTTTTGCCGGTGCCTACGCCCGCTTTGGCTGGGCGCACCTGCTGGCACCCGGCCTGGGCGGGTTTGAGGTGCTGGCGCTGTACAGCGAGGCGATTGCGTCCATGCGGCAAAACCCCGGCCTGCCGGAGCTTTTCAGGGACATTTTCAAAAACGCCTACCTGCCCTACCGCGACCCGGAAACGCTCAAAAGTTTCCTGAAAGAAATCAACGTCTTCACCTACGACCACTCTGAAAAGCTGGGCGACGCGTTTGAATACCTGCTGAGCGTGCTCGGCAGCCAGGGTGACGCCGGGCAGTTCAGCACCCCGCGCCACATCATCGACTTCATAGTGGCGGTGCTGGACCCGAAGAAAAACGAGACCATCCTCGACCCGGCCTGCGGCACGGCGGGCTTTTTGATCTCGGCCTGGAAACACATCCTGGCGGCCAACACGCCGGCAGCCGATGCCAGCCACCCAAACAGTCACTCTGAAAATAGTAGCTACCCAGGCAATAGCGACGAGGGCTACAAGGTCAAAATTCTCACACCCGACGAACGTATCCGGCTGGCCAACAACATCCGCGGTTACGACATCTCGCCCGACATGGTGCGCCTGAGCCTGGTCAATTTGTACCTGCACGGCTTTTCAGACCCGCACATCGTCGAGTACGACACCCTGACCAGCGACGAGAAGTGGAACGAGGTGGCCGACGTGATTCTGGCCAACCCGCCGTTCATGAGCCCCAAAGGCGGCATCAAGCCGCACAAACGCTTTTCCGTGCAGGCCAGCCGCAGCGAGGTGCTGTTTGTGGATTACATGGCCGAGCATCTGACGGCCACGGGCCGCGCGGCCATCGTGGTGCCCGAAGGCATCATCTTCCAGAGCGGTACGGCGTACAAAGCGCTGCGCAAGATGCTCGTGGACAACAGCCTGGTGGCCGTGGTCAGCCTGCCCGCTGGCGTGTTCAACCCCTACAGCGGCGTGAAAACCAGCATCCTGATTCTGGACAAACGCGTGCACAAGCAGACCGACAAGGTGCTGTTTGTCAAAGTGCAGAACGATGGCTTCAACCTGGGTGCCCAACGCCGGGCGGTGCTGAACAGCGATTTGCCCGAGGCGACGCGGCTGCTGCGTGGCTGGATGGTTTCGCCGGACAAGTTTGAAGGTGACGGCGTGATGGCGCAGGCGGTGGCGCGAGAGCGGATTGGAGCGAGTGGGGACTTTAATTTGAGTGGGGAGAGGTACATCGCCGCATTGGCCCAGTCTCATACCTGGCCGGTGGTGAAGCTGGGTGACATCGTTGATGAGTTGGAATCTGGCGTGAGCGTGAATTCTGAAAGCCGTAAGGCTGTCGGCGATGAAGTGGGCATTCTCAAAACAAGCTGCGTTACTTCTGGCGTTTTAGATCCAAAAGAGCACAAGGCCGTTTTGCCCGAAGAACTGCCAAGGGTTCGATGCCCGGTGAGAAAAAACTCAATCATCATCAGCAGAATGAACACCGAAGCGTTGGTGGGAGCAAATGCTTACGTTGGCAAAGGCTGCCGCCCGTTTATTTCCGGCAGGAACCATCCTGATGGCAATGTACGGACAAGGCGTGACGCGTGGGCGGGTAGCCATCCTAGGCATTGACGCCAGCACCAACCAGGCTTGCGCCGCCATTGAGGTCACTTCTCCAGAAACTGACCGGGATTTCCTCTACTGGTCACTCGCCGGGAAATACGAAGAACTGCGCGCCATGAGTGAGTCACGCGGCGGAAACCAGAGCAACCTCAACGCACAACTGATCCGCGAAGTCAAAATCCCCCTCCCCGACCTAGCCACCCAACGCGCCATCGTCGCCGAAATCGAAGCCGAGCAAGCCCTGGTGGCCGCCAACCGCGAACTCATACGCCGCTTTGAGGCGAAAATCAAATCCACCATTGACCGTGTCTGGAGCGTCACATGACATCCCCTGTTTTTCTGACCCGCGTGGTCTTGCGCAATTACAAAAGCATTGGCGCCTGTGATGTTCATCTGGGGCCACTGACCTATCTGGTAGGCGCCAACGGCTCGGGCAAAAGCAATTTTCTGGACGCGCTGCATTTGGTGCGCGATGCGCTGTCGAGCTCGCTGGACAACGCGCTCAACGAGCGCGGCGGGTTGATGGAGGTGCGCAGGCGCTCCAGCGGCCACCCAACCAACTTTGGTATCCGGCTTGAATTCACTTTGCCCGACGGCCGCAAGGGCTTCTACACCTTCAACGTGGGCGCGCTGGCCGGGCGTGGCTATGAGGTGCAGATGGAGAAGTGCGTCATCAGTGGCATTGGCAAAGGCCCCTACTTTCATGTAGAGCGCGGTGTCTTGAAAGCCAGCAGCGAAGCCACCTTTCCGGCCGTCACGCCTGACAGGCTGGCCTTGGTCAGCGCCTCAGGCATGGCGGTTTTCCGACCCGTTTTTGATGCTTTGACAGGCATGGGGTTTTACAACCTGAACCCCAAACTCATGCGCGACCCGCAAAAGCCACAAGACGGGCGCATGCTCAAACCTGTAGGGGAAAACATCGTGAGCGTCATTGGTCACCTGGAGCGCGTAGCCCCAGAAAATTTGACCCAGATCGAAAGCTATTTGCAAACCGTGGTGCCCATGATGTACGGCTTGGAGCGCAAGCAAATCGGGCCGTTGGAGACCTTGGAGTTCCGCCAGGAGGTGGCCGGTGCACAAGCACCATGGCGCTTTCCAGCGCAAAACATGTCTGACGGCACGTTGCGTGCCTTGGGCGTATTAACTGCTCTGTTTCAGGGCAATAAAGACTTTGCGCCTTCGCTCATCGGCATTGAAGAGCCTGAGACGGCGCTTCATCCGGCAGCCAACGCCGCTTTACGTGAAGCCTTGACCAAAGCCTCCGCCAAGACACAAATCGTGGTGACCAGCCACAGCCCTGATTTGCTGGATGACCGCAGCATTGAACCCGAACACATTTTGGCCGTGGTGTCTGAGCGGGGTGACACACCCATTGGCCCGCTGGACGCGGCCTCTGTGAGTGTGATGCGCGACCATCTGTTTTCAGCAGGTGAACTGCTGCGGCTCAATCAGTTGCAGCCAAACAGCGAATTTTTGAGCAAGCAATCTACCGCGCAAGCAGACCTTTTTGGGGAATTGGTGCCATGATGGCCGTGGCTTCCATTGTGGAAGGTGATGGCGAGGTCGCCGCTCTGCCCGTTTTGTTGCGACGGCTGGGGCAATGGCGCGGTACAAGGGGTCATGTCGATGTTTTGCCGCCGATACGGGTACGCAAGGATCGTTTTCTGAACCGCCCTGAAGAGTTTTCAAGACACCTGAAGTTGGCCGCAGAAAAGTGTAAGGATGCGGGTTGGGTGCTGATTTTGTTCGATGCAGACGATGATTGCCCTGCAAAAAAAGGGGCGGCGGTTTTGGCACTGGCGCAGGCCATCATTCCGCATCAACGCATTGCCGTGGTGCTGGCCAACCGCGAATACGAGGCCTGGTTTATTGCCTCTGCCGAGTCATTGAACGGTTGCCGAGGCTTTCAGAGCCATGCCAATGACGCGCAGGTTGACCCTGAAATGCCCCGGAACGCGAAAGGTTGGATGCGCGAGCGCATGCCAGCAGGCGCTGGATATGGTGAAACGACAGATCAACCCGCGTTTTCTGCACGATTTGATTTGGACTTGGCGCACCAGCGCAGCAGTTCATTCAGAAAGTTGTGCTCTGAGTGGGACAAAAACACGGTTGCCGAATTGGCGTGAATACTGACACTCAAGGCACCATCGTTGCCGAAATCGAAGCCGAGCAGGCCCTGGTCGCCACCAACCGCGAACTCATCCGCCGCATGGAAGCCAAGATCAAAGCCGCCATCAACCGGGTGTGGGGCATTTGAAACCGTTCAATGTGTCTGTTTGCAACTCAACTATTTTGTAAATACAATTAGTCGTGATCACCTGGGACGAAACCAAGCGCCAACTCAACATCAAGAATCATGGGCTTGACTTTGCCGGTTGTGATGCGGTTTGGGATCACTTCACTGTCACGCGTGAGGACAAGCGGCAAAACCATGGTGAGGCACGGTTTGTGTGCTTCGGCCTTCTTGCCGCAGTAGTGGTTGTTTTGGTTTATACGGAACGTCCCAGAGGGCCACACGTCATTTCACTGCGAAAGGCAGAAAAATATGAAGCTCGCTACTACCGCCAAGTTGCCAAAGAAAACCTCGGCTAAGGTGCTGGACCCGGACAACCCGCCGTGGACCGAGGATATGCTGGGCTCGCCAGTGCTCAAGCGCGGTCGGGGGCCGCAAGTGGCTCCCACCAAGGTGCTGACATCGATTCGGCTGGATGCCGATATTGTCGAATTCTTCAAATCGCAAGGGCAAGGCTATCAGTCGCGCATCAACGACTTGTTGCGTGAAGTCGTTGATAGCCGCAAGGCGCACGCTTCAACACGCAAGCACGCGTCGGCTTGATACAAAGCGCAATGGCATGCGTCAAGAATACGATTTGAACCAGGGTGAACGTGGGGAGATAGTGAAGGTATTCACTGGCCGCAAGTGGACGAAAACATTTCAGTTGAGCATGACCAATTACCGTGATGGCATTTACCTCAAACTTGATCAAGTTATGTGATGGGCGGCAACCCGCACCCATCACGAAGGGTGATCAGATTTGATGATATGCAGCACAGATCCGCGAGGTTGGTAATCAATGCG
>CAIVHU010000036.1 GCA_903905735.1 uncultured beta proteobacterium | reverse complement strand
CCGGCGCATGACAAAGCCTTGAGCCTCTTGTTGTCAGACCTGACAGCCGAGGAATTCTGTCACCCCGAAACCGGCGCGAAAATGATGTTCCGCCTCGTCTGATGTGCCAACCATCGTTCCTAGCGGATCAGGATGTCTGAAGTTGGATGTATCGCAGTGTCCGTGCTGCAAGGCGGGGCGATTACATGTCGTCGCAACGCTGGCGGGACTGAGGCAACTGCCAGCGCCCAGCAGCACGACATTGCCACAAGGACGGGCGCCACCGTGATGCATCAGCATCCAAATCGGTACAGCTTGACATGCTGCTTCGCAGCGTTGTGGGAGGCGCTGCGCTCCCTGCACAGCAAGTCATGTGCAGCGCGCCCAGATCATCGGTTCCCGGACATGATGGTGACCCATCTACGACCTCAACACATTTGTCATGGGCGGCGCTCAGCTCAAACCCGTTCTTAAACTGATCGGGCCAGCCTTGCAAAGATTTCAATCCCCTATCTCGACCGTCTTGTGAGGCGGTTCAGTCCAACGTGGTTTATCTGACGTCGGCGACCTGTCGTGCTATCCGCAACAATCACAGCGACGTCCGATAAACGCTATTCGATGCTGACATCCAACTTGTCGATCAAATCGCTCCAGTGCTGCCGTTCAGCGGTGCACCGAAAAATCAGTAATGTGGCGATCATTTTGTTATCTGGTGTACCGGAGTCTGCAGGTTGGGCCTAAAGGCAGCGGCATTGTTCTGGCGCGACAGGAGCGTGAAGACGGTTTACTACCACAAACTATGGATGATCTTTTGATTCAAGCAGATCGCATCATGTTGAATCGATGTGCATTGCAAAGGCGGGCAATCTATTGGCTCGACACTGATGGCCGGTGGCACGCGGCCAGGGTGTTGGCGATGTCGTTGACCACCAGCCTGTCACCGGCGGCCTTGCTGAGGTTCACCCAGCAGAAAGGGCACATGGTCACCACATTTTTCCCCTGGGCTGCGAGTTGCTCCACGCGAATGTTGGAAATTCGATGCGCCTCAGCCGGGAACAGTGACTCCAGCGGTCCACCGCAGCAGTGGGTTGACTTGGCTGAAAGTGCCGGCTCTCGTACCGACAGGCCCGCTGCCCGCAACAATTCACGGGGCTGGTCGATCACATTTTCGTAGCGTGCATAGAGGCAGGAATCGTGCACTATGACTTCCTTGTTTGCCGATGCCATGACCTCAGGGTTTGCCTGCGCAAGCACTTCCAGATAGCTCTGAACCTCGATATCAAAGTCTTTGACGAATTTTGGGTACACCTGACGCAGCATGTTGGTGGTGTGCGGGTCCACCGTGATCACGCGCCGGACACCCTTTTCTTTCAACCGCGCGGCCACACGGCGTGCATGATTGCCGAAGGTTTCATCGAGTCCATCGTCATGAAGGATTGCGCCAGAATAGAACTCGTCTTCGTACAAGTAGCCGAACTCGACCCCCGCGCCGCGAAGCAGCCCCACAATGTCGCGCAATACCCGGGCGGAATGCGCCGCTTTCTCCTTGGATGTGGTGAGGCCCATGAAAAAGGACATGCTCACGAACTTGTTGATCAGCTGACCGATGCCAAAATATCGCGTCAAAAACGAGTTTTCGAGCGCGGCCATCTGTGTGGACATGGCAACTATGGCCGGTATCATTTGGTAGATCTGCCCCGTGTAGAGCACGGTCTTTCCACCACGTGGCAAATTGAGCCCTTCGGCCCAACCAGTAGCGGCCCGTTTCGAAAGCGGTAAAACGCTGCCGCGCTTGCGCAGGTTATCGGCAAAGATGCCCAGTATGGGTGCAATAGGTAACGGCATGACATGGGTCTTTCTACTTCAAGCCAAACTCTTGCTGGTTAATCAGGACACGCAGACTGCGCATGTTCTCTGCGATATGGACACCCGATGGACAATTCACTTCGCACATGCGACACAGCAGGCAGGAGTAAATCTGCGGGATGCTGGCCAGGACCTTGTCTTCGAGTCCGAGCATGACCTCGCGGAACAGTTTGCGGGGAAGTATTTCGTACCCCAGTGGACAGAGTGCCGAGCAGGTACCACAGTGAAAGCACGCCCCGGCGTTGAATCCTTCCGCATTCTTCATGCGGGCCGCCAATTCCGATGACACTTTGATCATTTTGTTATCCTCATCGCCAACTCATGCGGCAGCAGACTGATGTCGCTTCGAGAGTTCATATTGGAAGTAACCATCCTCATCGACACGGCCGATTTCTTCGACCCTGCCGTAGCGGCGCATGCCAAACAGCCAAACCGCGACTTCCCGTGGGGAATAGCCTATGACCTCGGCAATCTCTGGAATGGTCTTTGGACCTTCTTCAAGGATGTCGGCGATGCGGTCCCGCATGACCATTTCGTCCTGCGCGATGTCAAGCATGTCGCGCAATTTGGGTTTCAGAGTCGTGCTCATGCTGTTACGGTCTCCTTAAGACTGGCATCAATCATGGCCATGATCTGGTCATCGCGGAAGCCTTCAATCACGATGGCCTCGTGCGGGCAGATCGGGACGCACGCGCCCTCGCCCTTACACGACGATTCGATCACCAGGGCCACTTCCTTGTCGCCGCACAGGATTTTCTCAATGGCACCGTAGGGGCAGGCCTTGAGGCATTCATCGCACCAGATGCACTTGTCAGTGTCAATTTTGGCGACGAGTGGCTCCAGATTCAAAAAGCCCTTCTTGAGCAACGCACCGGTTTTGGCTACTGCGGCCAAGGATGATGCAACGCTTTCTGACAGGTTCTTGGGGCCTTGCGCGGTTCCAGCAATGCAAACACCGTCGATGGCGGTTTCGACTGGCCGCAACTTGATGTGAATCTCGTTGTAGAAACCATCCTTGCTCTTGGGAATCTTCAGCACATCGTTGAGCGCGTCGTTTTCGCGAGGAGTCATGCCAGTGGCCAGCACCACCAAGTCCACACCAATGTCCAACTCCTCATCGCCCAACAGGGTGTCCTTGGCTTTGATGGCAAGGCGACCATCGCCCAGTTCTACCCGTGGCGGTGTCTTGGGGTCCCAGCGCAGGAACAGTGCACCGTCAGCACGGGCGGTCGAGTACACGGTTTCGAGATGCCCATATGTGCGGACATCGCGATACAGGTGGTACTGGTTGATGGTTTGCTTGTGCTTAATCTCAAACTCGTGCAGCAGGCTGCCGGTGAAAGCAGTCGCCGTACAGCAGAACCGCGAACAGTGCGTGTTGGGATGCGGACACTCTTCGCTTTGCTCCTGGCGGCTACCGACGCAGTAAATGAAGCCGACATCACGCACCGGTTTGCCGTTGTAGGTCAACGGACCATCATCGGCCAGAAGCATCTGGCGAAAGTCTTTCAAGGTCACCACACCGGGCATGCCCCAGCCATATTCGCCCACGCGGGGTTCATACGGATTAAAGCCGGTCGTCACGATGATGGCACCCACGTTGAGCGAGAGGTCGTCCTTGCCACGCAGTCGCACCGTGGCGATGAAGTCGCCGATATGGCCACTCTTGGCTGTCAGTTCGGCATTGGTATAAAGAATAATGTTGTCGTGCTTCTTGATTTGCGCCAGCAAATTGTCAACAACCTCGGAGCCCAGCTGATTCACGGGTCCCATCCGTCCGACTTGCGATGCCCAGCCGCCGGCCTCGTTCTCGCGCTCAATGATGTAAACCGCCAATCCCATGTCAGCGAGCGAGATGGCTGCACGCATACCTGCCACGCCTGCACCAACAACCAGAACGCGCGGCTGGGTTTCGATGCGAGTGGGGGTCAGCGGATGCGTCAGGGCAGCCTTGGCCACCCCGGCACGCACAATGTTGATGCCCTTGAACGTGGCACCGACCTTGTCACCCGAATGCACCCACGAGCACTGCTCGCGCAAATTGACGTGAACGTACTCGTAAGGATTCATCCCAGCACGCTCCGCCATGGCGCGGAAGGTGTACATGTGAAGTTTTGGCGAGCACGAGGCGATGACCAGACCATCGAGGTTCTTTTCCTTGATCTCGTCGATCATCTCCTGTTGCGAAGCGTCCGAGCAGGCGAACATATGCGTCCGCGCAACCGCCACATCCGCTTCGCCGGCAACCGATTCCGCCACTTCCTTGACATTCACATGGTCAGAGATGTTCCCGCCGCAATGGCATACATAGACACCGATGCGTCGTTTGTCAGCATTCCCGTCAGTCATGATTGGCCCCTTGTCCGTTCAAGATAAGCGGCTGCCTGGCTCGCTGCCGCGCCGGAGTGCAGCACTGTGTCCGGAATGTCCATCACACCAATGGTGGTGCCTGCCGCAAAAAGCCCGTCGACGTTCGTGCGCGATGGCTCACTGAAGGGATCAATTTCGCGCACATACCCGAAGTCGTCCGAACCCAGTTTTCCGCCCTTGTAGAGCGCAAAGGCATCGGTATTGGGCAGGAATCCCACGGTCAGAACCACCAAGTCGTGCTCGCGCACCCGCTTTCCACCCTCGCCCAGCATGTCTTCGTAATGCACTGAGAGGTTGCCGTTGGGAAGCTCCTCTATGCGTGCCACCTTGCCCTTGACATATTCAACCCCCATGGCGATGGATTGCTCGTAGAACTCGTTGTAACCCTTGCCAAAAGCCCGTATGTCGATGGTGTAAATGGTGATGTCGGCCATCGGCAAGGCTCCCATGGCGAGCTGCGCTTGCTTGATCGAGTACATACAGCCGATGCGGCAGCACAGCGGGTTGCAGACCGTCTGATCGCGCGATCCGACACACAGCAGAATAGCGATGCTCTCTGGCTCCTTTCCATCGGACGGCCGAAGCACCCCATTGAAGGGACGCGTCGGCGCCAGCAGCCGGTCCATCTGCGGTCCGCTGACCACGTTAGGGTACCTGCCGTAGCCCAGCAGTTCCTTGGTTGCCGGGTCCAGAATCTTGAAGCCGGTTGACATGACCACCGAACCCACGTTGAGCGACATGGGCGTTGGCTTTTGGGAGAAGTCAATGCAGTTGGGCGCACAGACGCTGACACATTCCATGCACTGGGAGCACTCGCCGCAGTTCATGCAGCGCAGCGCCTCTTGCCGTGCTTCCTCCTCGGTCATGACTTTTTCGTAGCATTCAAAGCTGACACGACGGTCTTCCAGCGACAAGACCGGCTGTGGAACGGGCTGGCGTTTGGAAAAGCGTTCGGCTTCTTCTAGCACCACCGCCTTGTCGGTCTTCTCCATGACATCATCAAACGGGACGTCCATCGACTCGTTCTTCAGGTGGCGGTCCATGTAGAACGCCGCGCGTCGCCCCTGTGCGATGGCGTTGATGATCATCGTGGGTGCCGTCACGCAGTCGCCACACGCAAAAATATCCGGGTAGGCGGTCTGCCGGGTTTGTGGATCGGCGATCAAAAGACCCTTGCTGTTCTTCATCTGCAACGGGAAATCAGTGGTCGATGGCAGCAGACCAATGGCCAGCACGGCCATGTCAACTGGAATCACTTTTTCCGAACCCTTGAGCGGAACCGGGCGATGCCGACCACTCTCGTCGGGCTCGCCGAGTTCCATGGTGATGCATTCGACACCCGCCAGTTTGCCGTCCTTGCCAATGAACTTGGTCGGCGCACTCATCAGCATGAGCTCAACACCTTCCTCAATGGCACCTTCAATTTCCCATTCATGCGCAGGCATTTCCTTGCGCCCGCGCCGGTAGTTGATGATGACCCGTTTGGCACCCATGCGGATAGCCGCCCGCGCTGGGTCCATCGCCGAGTTGCCGCCACCGATGGCCATGACGGTCTTGTTCTTCACATCGGGCATGGCGCCGATATTGACCTCATGCAGGAAATGCATGCAGCCCATGACACCGTCCAGATCGTGGCCGTCGATATCCAAACCGTTTTCATCCGATGCACCGGTGGTGATCAGGATGGCATTGAATCCCTGTTGCTTCAGCGCAGACAAATCAGTGACCCGATGCCCGGTTTTGATTTCAACACCCAGTGCCGTGACGTTCTTGATGTCGCGGTCCACCACATCGTTGGGACAACGATAAGGTGGGATGGCGGTCCGCAACATGCCGCCGGGCTTATTTTCGGCCTCAAATATCGTGACTTGGTGACCTTCACGTGCGAGGTAGAACGCAGCGCTCAAGCCCGCCGGGCCGGAGCCGACCACCGCAACCCGGGTGGTCAACTGGTGTTCAACCGGGCCGTATTCGGGTTCGGGATGCTCAGCGTAGTAGCGGTCCGCCATGAAGCGCTTGATGCCTCGGATGTGAACCGTTCCCTCTTTATCGCCACGGGTGCAGTCGCCTTCGCAAGGTGCATAACAGGCGCGGGCCAAACTGCCCACCAACGGTGCGTTTTCCAGGTGCAGGTCGAAGGCCTCCTTGTAGCGCCCCGCCCTGACCAGCGAGATATAGCCGCTGGCCTTGACGTTGGCCGGACAGGTGAAGGTGCAGGGGGCTTCGCCACGCCGGTCAATCACCGCCTTTTTGGGGATGGCCTGTGGGAACGGGATATGCGCAACACGACGCGTAACAAGACCGTAGTTGTACTGGTCGGGTACCGTGACTGTGCAGATTTCTTCGCACTTGCCGCATCCCGTACAAGCATCAAAATCGACGTAAGATGCCTTTTTATGCAGATCAACAGCGAACGAGCCGTCAGCGTTGCGCACAACGCTGTCAACCTCACTGTAGGTCATGATGTGCACATTGGGATGGTGCGAGACCGACGCCATTTTTGGCGTCACGATGCAGCTCGCACAATCCAGCGTCGGGAATACCTTGCTCAGCAGGATGGCCCTGCCGCCGATGCTGGCGTCTTTGTCCACCAACAACACCCGGTATCCCATATCGCCCATTGAGGCAGCAGTTTCCATGCCGGAAACACCGGCACCCACCACCATCACATCGTAGTCCAGCGGACGTGTTTCAGTATTAGGCTTCAAGAGACTTTAACTCCTGTTGGTATTTGTTCATGTGAACAACAAAGTTGTCAGCACAGACGGAACAGAGCCCGGCCATCTTCAGTCGCTTGGGACTGATTCCATGCTCTTTCATCATCGTTTGCGCGCGCGCAACCAGTGTGCTGGTGCGCGTGGTGCAATCGGTCAGGTAGGCACAGTCACCCCCGCAGGCGGCAATAAATACGCCATCGAAGCCACGTTCCAGCGCATGAACGATCCAGGAGGGTTTGACACCACTGGAGCAGGGCAACGGAATGACCTGGACGGCCGTCGAATAGTGCAAATGCGCACTGCCGGCCTGATCAATTCCCGGATCCGAAATCGCATTCGTCGAGAACACGAGGATTTTCGGGGCGGCTTTACTGTCGGGGGCGTTCACTTTTATGCCTTCCTCAGGAGGTAGACACTCCAGAATCCATCGTTCTCGACATCACCGAGGTAGTCGTGTCCCATCTTCTTGCACCAACGCTGAATGTCAATGATGGTGCCGCTGTCTGACGATTGCACCTCCATAACACCACCGACAGGGCACTCCCCAAGAGCGCGTTTGGCCTCAAGCATAGGCCCCGGGCAAGCAGTGCCTCTGGCATCAATGAGTTTTCCGATCTTCAGAGCTTTCAATTCATCATTGGTCATGGTATTTCGCCTTGTGTGATGCGATTAAAAAAAGGGGAAGTGATCTCTTACATAAACCAACATTGCTTCGACCGACTGCACATATCGACAAAAGCAGCAACACCGGCAAAAGTCAGGTTCGGGTAGTCAATCAATTCTTCGCGCTTGATATCCATCAGGTCCATCGACAGGTTGCAGATAGTGATCCGCACCCCGGTCTCGGCAGCCAGACCAATGAGATCTTCCAAGGACATGGCATTGTGCTTTTTCAAATCAAACTGGATCGGCAAAGGTTCCAGTTCCTTCAGATCCTTCGTTATCTTTCTCGGGTCACGCAGCGCTGCTGTGGCCTTGAGCATGAAAAACATGTCAACTTCCGTATCGAATGTTGTTGCGCCCAGTGCGATCATGAAGGCGGCCATCGTATGTTCAAGATCATTGCTAATCACGCCTATCGTGAACTGATCTTTGGGTGACTGGTGTTCGAGGGCTTCTACCCGTTTGAGCAGGTCTTGCAAAAGTTGATCGTTGTTTTGGTCGTTGCTCATATTGAGTTTCCTAGATTAATAGCATTCAGTTTCTGCTTGAGGGCGCCAAGTGGTACCGACAAGCCCGGCGAGAGCACCCACCGCCCGACTTCAATATTCAAGCGGAGAAGGCTGGCTTCGAACATGCGGAGAAATATCCGGATGGTGATGGGCATTGCGAACAACCCGCGCAAGCAGGCCACAATGCTGCTGCGACCATATGCCACTGCGCCTGCTACTTGGGCAACAACGAGTAGTTCTTGAATGTTGAAGCCACTGGTCAGTAGCCACCAGATTTTGGCCGACCATGATGTGCACGCTGAAGACCGCAACCGCAGTCGGCGCACTGGTAGTACGCCCGCAACCTTGGCAACCGAGTCAATCCCGTGAGAGATTTTCAATGAGCACATGATGAAAGTTTAATATTTAAGCATTCATTGATGTTGCTGTGAAATTGATTTTGATCAAACAAACCGTGAACAAATATCGCTGAACGCCGCATGCGGTGTACCACCCCAGAGACGAATCACGTCAAATCGGATGTTGACAAAGTTTTTAGGTATAAAAAGGTGCTGCTTTCGGGCAAAACTGGCGTGTCGATCCCTCCCTCAATAGTTCGGGATAACTTGTACGATATGGAGTCGCCGCAGGCTTGCTTGACTTGCGATCGGATTCGCGCGCAGAGGCTTGAGGTTGCCCCTGAAAAACGTACTCCATAGCTGAAGGAGAATTTCAGACATTGGAGGCTGGAATATGAGCAAGAGGAAAGACGGGCAAGCCCCGCGCAAATACACCCTGGAATTCAAGATGGAAGCATGCCTATCCGGTTGGTTGCCAAAGCGGGGTTTTGATGCTAAATTTGCAGCATGGATCCACGCGGCTTTCCAACGACGCTCCCTGAATTTCAGGCGGTCTTCCCCGATGACGAAGCCTGCGCGAAATATCTGGAGCGCCT
>CAIVHU010000035.1 GCA_903905735.1 uncultured beta proteobacterium | reverse complement strand
CTGATTCTGCAAATCAACCGCACGGCGGCCATCCTGTTGGGCCGCCAGCAGTATGAACTGGTTCAGCAGTCCCTGACCCGATTCATCTGCCACGACGACCAGGACATCTATTACCTGCTGCACAAAAAGCTCGTGACCACGGGTGCACCGCAGTCCAGTGAACTGCGCATGCTCAAACGTGATGGCACGCTGTTTTGGGTACTTCTGCAGACCACGGTCACCACGGACGTCTCGGACGTGCCCGTACAGCGCATCATTTTGAGTGATATTACCGAGCGCAAGCAGGTGGAACAGGACTACCGAATCGCCGCCACGGTCTTCGAGTCACAGGAAGGCATGTTGATTACCGATGCCGGTGAGGTGATTTTGCGGGTCAACAAGGCTTTTACCGACATCACCGGCTACACCGCTGCCGATGTCCTGGGGAAGACGCCGCAGATGCTGTGCTCCAGCCCTCAAGACGCAGCCATTTATGTGGACATGTGGCGCGACCTTGAACGTAACGGTGCCTGGCAGGGCGAAATTTGGACCCGGCGCAAAAACGGCGAGGTGTATCCCGCAAGGTTGAGCATCACCGCCGTCAGGAATAACCACCAGGAGGTCAGCCACTACGTGGCCACGTTCAGTGACGTGACGGCACGCAACACCGCGGACGAGCAAATCAGGAATCTGGCCTTTTATGACCCGCTGACCCACTTGCCCAACCGCCGCTTGCTGATGGACCGTCTGGAAGTGGCCCTGGCCGCCAGTCTTCGTTACCAGCGCAAAGGCGCCTTGCTGTTCATCGACCTGGACGGCTTCAAAACCATCAACGACAGCTTAGGCCATTTGCAAGGGGACCTCCTCTTGGAGCAGGTGGCCACTCGGCTAAGTACCTGTGTGCGCGAAGGTGATACGGTGGCGCGTCTGGGCGGTGATGAGTTCGTGGTGATGCTGGAGCAACTCAGCGAGGACGTGTTGATAGCCGCCACCGAGGCCAAAGCAGCCGCAGAAAAGATTCTCACCACGCTTGACCACCACTACCCCCTGAGTCCAACGCCCTGTCACATCACCTGCAGCATTGGCATCGCCTTGTTTGGGGTGGACCCGCACGAGACCCCGGGCGAGCCCATGAAGCGTGCGGATTTGGCGATGTACCAGGCCAAAGCTGCCGGACGTAACGCTCTGCGCTTCTTTGAGCCAGAGATGCAGGCCATTGTCACGGCTCGCATCGCGCTGGAGAACGGGTTGCGAGAGGCGATGACACTGGGTGAGTTCTGCCTGCACTACCAGCCCCAGATGGAAGGCGCTAGTCACCTCGTCGGTGTGGAAGCTTTGGTGCGTTGGCAGCGCCCCCTGCACGGGTTGGTGCTGCCGGCAGACTTCATTGCCGTGTCCGAAGAAACCGGCCTGATACTGCCCTTGGGACATTGGGTGTTGGAGACAGCCTGCGCGCAATTGGCTTTATGGGCCCAGCGCGTTGAGATGTCGCACCTCACGATGTCGGTCAATGTGAGTGCGCGCCAGTTTCAGCAAAGTGATTTTGTGCAGCAGGTGCTGGGTGTGCTAGAGCGCACCGGGGCCAATCCACATCAGCTCAAGCTCGAACTCACCGAGAGCGTGATGGTCTCCCAGATGGAGGATGTCATCGCCAAAATGGGTGAACTCAAGAAGCATGGTGTGCGGTTTGCGCTGGATGACTTCGGAACCGGTTATTCCTCACTGGCTTATTTGAAACGCATGCCGCTGGAGCAGCTCAAAATCGACCTGGGCTTTGTGCGCGATATTCTGACCAACCCCAACGATGCGGCCATCTCCAAGATGGTGATTGCGCTGGCTGAGAGTATCGGATTGACGGTCATCGCAGAAGGGGTGGAGACCACGGACCAACGGGATTTCCTGGCCAGCCAGGGTTG
>CAIVHU010000034.1 GCA_903905735.1 uncultured beta proteobacterium | reverse complement strand
GCCGGGGCAGTCAACGTGGGCGTAGTGGCGGTTGGCCGTTTCGTATTCCACGTGGGCGGTGTTGATGGTGATACCGCGGGCCTTTTCTTCGGGGGCTGCGTCGATCTGGTCGTAGGCTTTGGCCTGACCGCCAAACTTGGCCGCCAGCACGGTGGTGATGGCCGCCGTCAGGGTGGTTTTGCCGTGGTCAACGTGACCAATGGTGCCCACGTTGACGTGGGGCTTGGTGCGTGCGAATTTTTCTTTTGCCATTTTGTGACTCCGAAAAGTAAAGAACCGTCAAACTAAAAAATCTGGTGCCCATTCCGGGAATCGGACCCGGGACCTCTCCCTTACCAAGGGAGTGCTCTGCCACTGAGCCAAATGGGCTGAATCTTTGCAAACCAATCCAACTGTGCGGGCTGTGGAGCGGGGTAGGAGAATCGAACTCCTCGCTTTAGCTTGGAAGGCTAAGGTATTACCACTATACGAACCCCGCACAGGCCTGCCTTGCAAGCTACCGTTGCAGGGTTCCCATGCCCTTGAGCACGCACCCCAACGGCTGTCTCACAGTCAATCTGTCACTGGTGGAGAGGGATGGATTCGAACCATCGTACTCGTAAGAGGGCAGATTTACAGTCTGCTGCCATTAACCACTCGGCCACCTCTCCACGGTGAACGCGAGATTATGCCATGGAGTTGGGCCTTTGTCACCTGGCTCTAAAGTTTTTCAAACAAATTCGCCGCCAAGGAAAAGGTCAAGCAACCGCCAAAACCGGGCTATTTGGCCGTTTGATGCGTTTCCCGCCAGGCCCGCGCCCGAGAAAAGTGTCCGCATCCGATGAAGGGCACCGGCGGGCGCAAGGCAGACAGCGGCGAGGGATGGTTGGCGCACAAGATCAGGTGGCGAGACGCGTCGATCAGGGCCCGCTTGCTTTGCGCGTGGCTGCCCCACAACATGAAGACGACTGGCGACGCGTTTTGCGACACAGATTGGATGATGGCGTCGGTCAACACCTCCCATCCTTGGCCTGAATGGCTGGCGGGCTGGCCTTCTTCGACTGTCAAACAGGTGTTGAGCAGCAGCACGCCATGACGTGCCCAGCGCACCAGGCTGCCGCCGGGGTTGGGAAAAGTGGGGATGGGTTCACCCAAATCCCGCTGCAGTTCTTTGAAGATATTGCGCAGGGAGGGCGGAATCGCCACGTTGGGTGCGACAGAAAACGCCAGCCCCTCGGCCTGACCGCGGCCATGGTAAGGGTCCTGGCCCAGGATGACGACGCGTACCTTGTCGGGTGGCGTGAGTTCCAGCGCGCGCAGCGGTTGCGGCGGGAAGATCACCGCGCTGTCTTGCAGCCGCTGGCGCAAGAACGCCAGCAAGGACTGTCCTATGGGGCTGTCAAAAAAGTGAGTGACCAGCGCTTGCCAGCCGGGGGCTATAGGCCAATTTGATGGGTCGGCAGAGGTGAGTTGGGTGGGGTTGTTCATGTCGGGGTGTTGCGCCAGTCGATCATCGACAA
Organism: uncultured beta proteobacterium; assembly: GCA_903905735.1. Lineage (GTDB taxonomy): Bacteria > Pseudomonadota > Gammaproteobacteria > Burkholderiales > Burkholderiaceae_C > Rhodoferax. The sequence continues at coordinate 35,198 of CAIVHU010000034.1, read as the reverse complement.
CATGGATTGCGGGTCAGTCACGCAATGACAGCCGCGCAAGCCGCAGCCGCTGTCGCGGCGACCAACAAATCAACGGCCAAGCCGCCGGTATCAATTGGCATGGATTTAGCCAAACAACGCCGCCAGCGCCTCGCCTGGCTCCTCGGCGCGCATGAAGGCCTCGCCGACCAGAAACGCATTCACCCCGGCCGCGCCCATGCGCAGCACGTCATCACGCGTGTGGATGCCGCTTTCACACACCAGCAGGCGATCGGCCGGGATGTCTTTCATCAGCGTCAGCGTGGTGTCCAGCGACACCTCAAAGGTTTTCAGATTGCGGTTGTTCACGCCAATCAGCGGCGTTTTGAGTTGGAGCGCGCGCTGTAACTCATCCGCGTCATGCACTTCCAGCAGCACCGCCATGTCCAGGCTGCGGGCGATCTGCTCAAACTCCTTCAGCTGCGCATCGCTCAGACAGGCGGTAATGAGCAACACCGCATCGGCCCCCAGCACGCGTGATTCGTAGATTTGATACGCATCGACCATGAAATCCTTGCGCAGCACCGGCAAGGGGCACGACGCTCGGGCTTGCTTGAGATAGTCGCCGCAGCCCTGAAAGAACTGCTGATCGGTCAACACCGACAGGCAGGCCGCGCCAAACTCGGCGTAACTCTGCGCAATGTCTGCCGGGATGAAGTCGGCGCGGATCACGCCTTTGGACGGGCTGGCCTTCTTGATTTCGGCAATCACTGCGGGTTTGCTGCCAGCAATCTTGGCGCGCAGGGCGCCCACAAAATCACGGGTCAGCACCCGACTTTCGGCATCGGCACGCACCATGTCTAGCGGCTTCTTGTTTTTGGCGGCAGCCACTTCCTCGTGCTTCACCGCCACAATTTTGTTCAGGATGTCAGTCATGTTTTGGGGTCTCAGGTGGTGCGGATGGCGCGTTGGATTCCGGCGCGCTCTCTTTCAGGATGTTGACTAACACGCGCTTCATCACCACCCCGACGACGATGAAAAACACCGAGATGCCGATGGCGATCCACGCGCCGTCGGTGTCCAGAAGCTTCATCATGGCGCGGCACTCAGGCTGTGCGCCAACGTCACCAGCTCGCCGAGCTTGGCTTTGGCTGCTCCTGATTCGAGAGCTGCCCGCGCTTGTTGGATGCCGGCTTCCATCGAATTTGTTACATTGGCCGCATACAGCGCGACCCCGGCGTTGAAGATCACGATCTCCTTGGCGGGGCCATCCACGTTGTCCAGCACGCCCAGCAGCATGGCGCGGGACTGGACGGGTGTTTCGACCTTGAAGGCGCGGGTGCTGGCCATGGCCAGGCCAAAGTCTTCGGGGTGAATTTCGTATTCGGTGACCTTGCCGTCTTTGAGCTCGCCCACCAGCGTGGCCGCGCCCAGACTGACTTCGTCCAGCCCGTCTTTGCCGTAAACCACGACGGCGTGTTCGGTGCCCAGACGTTCCAGCGCACGCACCTGGATGCCGACCAGATCCGGGTGGAACACCCCCATCAGGATATTGGGCGCACCGGCCGGGTTGGTCAGCGGCCCGAGCAGGTTGAAAATGGTCTTGACACCCATTTCACGCCGCACCGGTGCCACGTTTTTCATGGCCGGGTGGTGGTTCGGTGCGAACATGAAACCCACGCCGACTTGCGCGATGCACCGGGCGATGGCTTCGGGTTTCAGGTTGATGTTGACACCCAGCGACTCCATCACGTCGGCGCTGCCGCTCTTGCTGCTGACGCTGCGGCCACCGTGTTTGCTAACCTTGGCACCCGCCGCCGCGGCCACAAACATGGCGCAGGTGGAGATGTTGAAGGTGTGCGACCCGTCGCCGCCGGTGCCGACGATGTCGACCATGTGGGTTGTGTCGGCCACCAAGACCTTGGTGGAGAACTCGCGCATCACTTGCGCTGCGGCCGTGATTTCGCCGATGGTTTCCTTTTTGACGCGTAAGCCAGCTATGAACGCGGCCAGCATCACCGGCGACCATTCACCTTGCATGATCTGGCGCATGATGTAGAGCATCTCGTCATGAAAAATCTCGCGGTGTTCGATGGTGCGCAGCAGCGCTTCCTGCGGGGTGATCTTGATGGTGTGCGGCATGTGGGCTCCGGGGGCGGTCAAGAAATGAGGGGGAAAAACGTCAAGGACTCAGTGGGCGGGATTGTCGGTCAAGGCCAGCTTCAGGCCAAAGGCGATGAACGCGGCACCTGCCAGGCGCTCCAGCCAGTGCACCCGGCCCATCAAGCCCGACCAAAGAGGCGACTGCTGGCGGCCCACGGCAGCGGCCACTAAGGCCCCAAGCCAGCCGTAGCCCAGGTTAATCCACAGGCTGTTGAGGTTGAACACCAGCCCCAGTACCAAAAACGCCAGGGTTTTGTGCGTGGCATCCGGCGTGATGAATTGCGGTACAAAGGCCAGAAAAAACAGCGCCACCTTGGGGTTGAGCACATTGGTCCAGAAACCGTTGATAAAAATGATTTTCAAGCCTTTTGTGCCTGTAGCCCTTATAGCTGCTGGGCTGGCAGCTATCAAATCCGATCGTTTGACAGACCGCATCATGCCCCAGCCGACGTACACCAGATACGCCGCGCCCAGCCATTTCAGCAAACTGAAGGCGGTCGCGGAGGCGGCGATCAGTGCGCTCAGGCCCAGCGCCGCCGCCAGAATGTGCACACAGCACCCCGCCACAATCCCCAGCGCCGCCGCGCTGCCAGCGGGCACGCCCCCCTTGCCGCCTTGCGCCAGGATGTACAACACGTCCGGCCCCGGCGTGAGGTTCAAGACGATGCCCGCGACGATGAACAGGCCCAGGTGCTCGATACCCAGCGCCCCCAGCGACGTAAGCGGCCAGTCTGCCACCACGGAACTCGCCAACACGCCGATGCCGCCTGTCATCACGCGACCTTGTTAAAAAAGGCCCGGATCACCGCGACCGCGTGGTCGATGCCCGTAGCGTCCACATCCAGATGCGTGACGAAGCGCAGCCGGTAGAGCCCGGTAGCCAGCACGCCATGCTGCTTCAAATACGGAAGCAGTTTAGTCCCACGGGCCTTGGCTTCGCCGACCAGATCGACAAACACCATATTGGTGTGTGGCGGCTCCACCAGCACGCCGGGCAGGCCTTGCAACCCGGCGGCCAGACGTGCTGCCAGCGCGTGGTCGTCAGCCAGTCGCGCCACATGGTGGTCCAGCGCATAGCTACCGGCAGCGGCCAGAATGCCGGCCTGGCGCATGCCACCTCCGGCCATTTTGCGGATGCGGTGGGCGCGGGCGATGAAGTCGGCGCTGCTGCAGAGCACCGACCCGACCGGCGCGCCCAGGCCTTTGCTCAGACACACCGAGACGCTGTCAAAACACTGGGCGATGCGCCGCGCCTCGGTCACGATGGCTGGCAGGCCGGGGGAAGCCCAAGCACCACCGGGCGTTACTCCCCGCGTTGCAGGGCCATCTAAATGTATAGCTGCCTGTGCTTGATATGAAAGGGCTGCAGCCGAATTTGATGTGTTTTTTTCGGCCGTCTGCGTCGCCTGCGCCACGGCGGCATTGAACAGCCGCGCACCATCCAGATGCCGCCCCAAACCGCGTAGGCGGGCCAGTTCGGTCGCTGCCTGCACATAATCAAACGGCAGCAACTTGCCGCCGATCGTGTTTTCCAGCGTCAGCAGACGGGTTTTGGCAAAGTGCGCGTCGTCGGGTTTGATCGCTGCTGCGATGTCGTCCAGAGCCAAGGTTCCGTCGGGCTGGTGCTGCAGCGGCTGCGGCTGGATGCTGCCCAGCACCGCTGCGCCGCCGCCTTCCCAGCGGTAGGTGTGCGCCATCTGGCCGACGATGTACTCGTCGCCACGCTGGCAGTGCGCCATCAACGCGCACAGGTTGCTTTGCGTGCCGGTGGGCACAAACAACGCCGCTTCAAAACCCAGCATGGTGGCCAGTTTGTCCTGCAAGGCGTTGACGCTGGGGTCGTCACCAAACACGTCGTCACCCACCGGTGCGGCAGCCATCGTGGCACGCATGGCCGGTGTGGGCTGGGTGACGGTGTCACTGCGAAGATCAATGGTTGTCATCATGAGTTGCAAGCCTTTTTAGCCTCTAGCCCTCGTGGAGTATGCGCTGGCAGATATGGAATGTATAGCAAATGGCTGTTCGTCTGCAGCCCCCCGATGAGCGGTCGGGAGGTGCGTTGGTGCGTCAGGCTGCGTCGCATGCCGTTGCGCGGGGCTTCAGAAAGTTTTTCAACATCGCGTGGCCGTGCTCGGTCAGGATGCTTTCGGGGTGAAATTGCACGCCTTCGATGTCCAGCGTGGTGTGTTTCACGCCCATGATCTCGCCGTCATCGGTCCACGCGGTGACCTTCAGGCAGGGCGGGCAGGTATCGCGTTCGATGGCCAGCGAGTGGTAGCGGTTGACGGTGAACTGCTCGGGCAAACCTTCAAACAAGCCTTCCTGCGTGGTCGTCATGACGCTGGTTTTGCCGTGCATGAGCTGCTGCGCCCGGATGATGGTGCCGCCAAACGCCGCACCAATCGCCTGGTGGCCCAGACACACGCCCAGAATCGGCAGCTTGCCGGCAAAGTGCGCAATGGCGGCCACGGAAATCCCCGCTTCCGCTGGCGAACACGGGCCGGGCGACACCACCAGCCGGTCCAGTTGGCCAGCCGCCAGCATCGCGTCGATCTGCGCCAGCGTGATTTCGTCATTGCGTGCCACGGTGACTTCGGCTCCCAGCTCGCCCAGATACTGGACGATGTTGTAGGTGAAGCTGTCGTAGTTGTCGATCATCAGGAGTTTGATGGTGTGCGTCATGATTTATTCCAGCCCTTCTTCCACCAGTTCCGCCGCCCTGAGCAAGGCCCGCGCCTTGGCTTCGGTTTCCCTCCACTCCAGTTCCGGCACCGAATCGGCGACCACGCCCGCCGCCGCTTGCACATAGAGCATCTGGTCCTTGATGATGCCGGTGCGGATGGCAATAGCCACATCCATGTCACCGGCGTAGCTCAGGTACCCGCAGGCACCGCCGTAGATGCCGCGCTTGGTCAGCTCCAGTTGGTCGATCAGTTCCATCGCATGCACCTTGGGCGCACCGGTCAGCGTGCCCGCCGGGAAGGTGGCTTTGAGCACATCCATGCTGCTCATGCCATCAAGCAACGTGCCTTCGACGTTGCTGACGATGTGCATCACGTGGCTGTAGCGCTCCACGCAAAACGCATCGGTGACCTTGACGCTGCCGATCTTGGCGATGCGGCCAATGTCGTTGCGCGCCAGGTCAATCAGCATGACGTGTTCGGCACGCTCCTTGGGGTCGTTGATGAGTTCGACTTCGGCGGCTTTGTCGGCCTCCACCGTGGCACCGCGCGGACGTGTACCGGCCAGCGGTCGGATGGTGATTTTTTGCGCGGTTTTGCCGTCCAGCGTGACCTGCTCCTGCCGAACCAGAATCTCCGGGCTGGCCCCCACCACATGAAAGTCCGCACCGCCGTCGATCGTGCCGCTGAAGTTGTAGTAGTACATGTACGGGCTGGGGTTGAGCGCGCGCAAGGCACGGTACAGGCTCAGCGGCGACTGGGTGTAGGGCTTTTTGATGCGCTGGCCGACCTGCACCTGCATGAAGTCGCCACCGGCAATCAGCTCCTTGGCGCGCTCGACGGCGGCAATGTAGTCGGCTTTGGCAAAGTCACGCCTAGCAGGCTGGCCGGGGCTGGGCAGGATTTCGGGCGCTTGCACGCTGGCGCGCAGCAGGGACTTCAGATGCGCTAGTCTTTTGGTAGCTGTATCGTAAGCATTGGCCTGGGCTGGGTCGGCATACACCATCAAATGCAGGGTCCCCGACAGGTTGTCGATGACGGCCAGTTCTTCACATTGCAGCAGCAGGATGTCAGGGCAAAACAGCTCATCGGGCGGGCAACTGTGTTGCAGCTTTTTCTCGATATAGCGCACCGCGTCGTAGCCAAAATAGCCCGCCAGGCCACCGCAAAAACGCGGCATATTGGGTTGCAGCGCCACCTTGAAGCGCTTCTGGTAGTCGGCAATAAAGTCCAGCGGGTTGGCGCTTGACGTTTCCACCACCACACCGTCGGTCACCACCTCGGTTTTGGCATCGGCACCAAAGCCGCTGGCGCGAAGCAGCGTGCGCGCGGGCAGGCCGATGAAGCTGTAGCGGCCAAAGCGCTCACCACCGACCACCGATTCCAGCAAAAAGCTGTTGGCGGCGCTTTGGGTGAGTTTCAGGTAGAGCGAGAGCGGGGTTTCCAAGTCGGCAAAGGCTTGCGCCATCACCGGGATGCGGTTAAAGCCTTGGGCGGCAAGAAGGTCAAATTCGGACGCAGTGATCACAGGATGGTTCTTTCCATTAAGTGCTGAGGGTCCGGTGGCGCTGTTTGCCAGCGATGACGTGTTCAACTCGGACCAAAATCAGCGGCAGCGCAAGGCTGCGGGGGTTCAAAAAAGCGCACGCCAGCAGGCGCGGCCAACCATGTCGGTTATGAACGCCAGAGCCAGGCTCCCCGGTTGCTGCAACCCTTGATGTTGATTTGATGGATGAACATGTTTTCCAGTGTATCAAAGCCACGGCAACGGCCTCAAAGTGTTGTTTCGATAGCCCAGTGGCAGTTCGGGGCAGTTTTGGCCCCTTTCCAAGGTGTAAAGCGTTTTATGATCCTGCAGCACATGTTCGACCTGGATGGATAACGCCATGAATCAATTAAAAATCTCCACCCGGCTGACCCTCGGCTTTGCGGTCATCACGCTCGCTTTTTTGGTCCTGTCCGCCCTGGCCGCATGGCGGATTCATCAGGTTTCCGTGGCCACCGAGCACATGGAAACCGAGTCGCAGCTGTTGAGTCTCGCCGAAAAGTGGCATGCCGATGTGCGCCAGAACTCTGCACGTTCGCTGGCGGCGGCGTATTCCCCGGGGGCCGCCTTGTTTGATTTTTTCAAGGCCGACATGGCCGCCACCAGTGCGGAAACCACCGCCACCCAAAAGAAATTTCTGGAAATGGCCAATGACGAAGACTCACAGAAGCGGGCACAGGCGGTGGGCGAGGTGCGCAAAGTCTGGCTGGCCGTGCGAGATCAGGCTAACGCCTTGAAGGCGGCAGGCGACGAAGTGGGAACCCAGGCGCTGGTGCGTGACAAGTTGGTACCCGCGACGGCCGATTACCTGCGCGTGACGCAACTGCTGGTGGACGGCGAACTGGCCAACGTTCACCAGACCCGCGCCGAAACCGAAGCCATGTTCAACCAGTTGTTTATGGTCGGCGGTGCGTTGTTGGCCGTGTGCGTCGGCATTGCGATTTTTGCCAGCTGGAGCATCTCCAGGGGCATCGCCAATGGCATCAGCATGGCCAGCACGGCGGCGCAGCGTATTGGTGAAGGTGATTTGAGCCAGAGCTTGCCGCAAGACGGCCAAGACGAAATTGGGCACCTGATGCAAGCACTGTCAACCATGCAATCGAGCCTGGCGGGTGTGGTCCAACGCGTTCGCCAGGGGAGTGAAAGTGTTTCGACCGCCAGTGCTGAGATCGCCCAGGGTAACCACGACCTGTCTGCACGCACCGAGAGCCAGGCCGCTGCGCTGGAGCAAACCTCGGCCAGCATGACACACCTGAGCGACACCGTGACGCAAAACGCCGACAGTGCCCGCCAGGCCAACCAGTTGGCCATGAGTGCCAGCCAGGTGGCCGAGCAAGGCGGCGCGGTGGTGGCCGAGGTGGTCGATACCATGCGTGGCATCAACGAGGCATCGCGCAAGATTGCCGACATCATCAGTGTGATTGACGGCATCGCCTTTCAGACCAACATCCTGGCGCTCAACGCGGCGGTGGAAGCGGCTCGTGCAGGGGAGCAAGGCCGTGGCTTTGCGGTGGTGGCCAGCGAGGTGCGGTCTCTGGCCGGGCGCAGTGCCGAGGCCGCCAAAGAGATCAAGACCTTGATCAACGCCAGCGTCGAGCGTGTGGAAACGGGTAGCGCGCTGGTGGATCGGGCCGGTGTCACCATGAGCGATGTGGTGACCTCCATCAAACGCGTGACCGACATCATGGGCGAGATCAGCGCGGCCAGCGCCGAGCAAAGCCAGGGTGTGGCGCAAGTCGGCGAGGCGGTGAATCAGATGGACCAGGTCACCCAGCAAAACGCTGCGCTGGTCGAAGAGATGGCCGCTGCAGCCAGCAGCCTCAAGGCGCAGGCGCAGGAGCTGGTGCAAACGGTCGCGGTATTCAAGCTGGGTGTGGGCGACCACGACGCGGCCCATCCGCTGCCCACTGCCGCTGTGCGCGCGCACCCGCCAACACCTAGCGCGTTCAAAGGCGTTGACCGCCGTGCAGGCGGTGTGCCCAAAGGTGCGGCGGCGCGCGGCACAGCGCCTGCCAAGGCTCCGGTCATGAAGGCAGCACCGGTGCCTTTGGCTGCTCCGGCTGCCAAAGCACCTGTGCACGCCAGTGGCACCTCAGACTCGGACTGGGAGACTTTCTAGTCAGCGGACCTGGTCGAAAGCGCCGGGACTGTGGCGCTTTCGCAGGGTAAACCTGCGGTTTGTGTGGGGTGTCGGCGCGTAAAATTTGCCGATTAACGTTGGAGAAGCTCATGAAATTCAGCTCCCGCATCACGGCATTCGGCGTCATTCCGGCGGTTATTTTTATTGTGGCCCTGATCAGCAGTATTGGTGCCCTGATCAATGCGCAGAGGGAATTTGACCGCTATACCCGCACCGAACAGGCGGTGGATCAGGCGCTCTCTGACATGTACGCTCAGGGTCTGCAAATGGGCCAGGCCATGCGCAACATCCTGCTTGACCCGTCCAACCCCAAAGCCTTTGACAACATGAAGGCTGCGCAGAATGACTACGACTCGGCCTTTGGGCGCGCGCAGCAAAGCGCTCAAGGCAGTGAGCTGGCCGCTGGTCTGGGCAAGTTGCCCGCGTTGCGCGCGACCCAGCAACAAGCGCAGGACAAAGTTCTGGCCATTGTTGCTGCGCAGGGCGATGCCCGGGACGTCATCAACAAGGAAGAAACACCCGCCTGGCGCGCGCTCAAGGCCGAGCTGTTGAAGCAGGGCAAGGCGGCAACCCGGGCCTCGCAGAACACGTACGCGCGGGTCAGCCACACCATCAGCACGGCGGTCACGGTTTCTATCGTGCTGGCGGTGCTGGCAATTCTGGTGACCCTGGTTTTGAGTTTGCGTATGGTGGCCACCCTGCGCCGTGAGCTCGGCGGTGACCCGGCTGATGCGCGTACCGCCTTGCACGCCATCGCCAAGGGCAACCTGAGCGTCAGCCTGCCGAACCAGGGCGGTGCTGACAGCCTGATGGGTGTGATGGCCGAGATGGACGCTGCGCTGAAAAAACTGGTGACCGATGTGCGCGACTCGGCCGACGGCATTGCCACCGCCAGCGCCGAGATCGCCCAGGGCAACCATGACCTGAGCAGCCGCACCGAAAGCCAGGCTGCTGCGCTGGAGCAAACCTCGGCCAGCATGGAGCAACTCAGCGATGCGGTGAAGCAAAACGCCGACAACGCCCGCCAGGCCAACCAGCTGGCATTGAGCGCCAGCAGCGTGGCGGTGCAGGGCGGCGACGTGGTGTCGCAAGTGGTCGACACCATGCGCGGCATCAACGAAGCCAGCCGCAAGATCGGCGACATCATCAGCGTGATCGACGGCATTGCCTTCCAGACCAACATTCTGGCGCTCAATGCGGCCGTGGAAGCGGCTCGTGCAGGGGAGCAGGGCCGTGGCTTTGCTGTGGTGGCCAGCGAGGTGCGCTCACTGGCCGGGCGCAGCGCCGAGGCCGCCAAAGAGATCAAGACGCTGATCAGCGCCAGCGTTGAGCGGGTGGAGCAGGGCACGGCGCTGGTCGATCAGGCTGGTAGCACCATGCACGAGGTGGTGACCTCGATCAAGCGCGTGACCGACATCATGGGCGAAATCAGCGCTGCCAGCGGCGAGCAAAGCGAAGGCGTTAGCCAGGTGGGCGAAGCGGTGGCGCAGATGGACAACGTGACCCAGCAAAACGCCGCGCTGGTGGAACAAATGGCGGCTGCTGCCACCAGCCTCAAATCCCAGGCTCAGGAACTGGTGCAGACCGTGGCCGTGTTCAAGCTGGGGTCTGGCGACCAAGACGTAGCCCGCCCGTTGCCTGCGGCTGCTGTACGCGCCCATCCGCCCACACCCGCTCAATTCAAAGGCGTGGACCGCCGTGCGGCTGGCGTGCCCAAGGGCGCGGCGGCGCGCTCGCGTGGCAAGCCGGCGGCCCAAATCAAGGCACCCTTGCCAGCTCCAGCGGCCCAAACAGCGGCCGCCACGGGCACCTCGGATTCGGACTGGGAAACTTTCTGAGCCTGGGTTAGAGGTTGCTTTTGCTATCTAAGAGGTAGCTGCTAGCCCTTTATTTATAAGGGCTAGAGGTCAATTCCATTTGAAGTTGACTGGCACATGACCGTCAGTCTTCGTTCATCACCTGCAACACCGCCTCGCCATAGGCTTCGAGCTTGCGCACACCCAGGCCGCTGATGCCTTGCAACTGTTCAAGGGATCGCGGGGCGGTCTGGGCGATGGCGGCCAACGTGGCATCGTGAAAGATCACGTAGGCGGGCAGGTTGTGCTCTTTGGCTACGCCGGCTCGCCAGGCTTTCAGCGCGGCAAAACGCGCTTGCTGGGCCGCATCCAGCGCAGCCACGGTTTTGGGGGGTGAGGCGTGCGGGGTGCTGCGTCGCGACTTGCGCGCAGCGTGCTTGGGCTGGGACGTGCGCAGCCGGATCGGCACCTCGCCCTTGAGCACGGCGCGCGACACCTCGGTCAGTGCCAGCGTGTTGAACGCCTGAGCATCGACGGCTACCGCGCCAATCGCCAGCAACTGGCGCAACACGGCGCGCCACTGCGTTTCGGACAACTCGGCACCAATGCCGAAGGTGCTCAGCGTTTCGTGTCCGCGTTGCGTGACTTTGTCAGTGACTTTGCCACGCAAAATGTCGACGATGTGCCCCGCGCCAAAGCCAAAACCGCTCATTTGTTGCACGCGGTAAACGGTGGACAACAGCTTGCGCGCGGCGTCGGTGGCGTCCCACACGTCCGGGGCTTGCAGGCAGTTGTCGCAATTGCCACAGTCCGTGCTGGCTTCGTCAAAGTAGCGCAGCAGGCGCACGCGACGGCAGTCGGTGGCCTCGGCCAGGCCCAAGAGCGCATCAAGCTTGCCACGCAGGCCCTGTTTGAAGGCTTCCTCGGCCGGGCTCTCGTCGATCATGCGGCGCTGGTTAACCACGTCCTGCAAGCCGTAACACATCCAGGCATCGGCGGGCTCGCCGTCGCGTCCGGCGCGGCCGGTTTCCTGGTAGTAGCCTTCGATGTTTTTGGGCATGTCCAGGTGCGCCACAAAACGCACATCGGGTTTGTCGATGCCCATGCCAAAGGCGATCGTGGCCACCATCACGATGCCTTCGCTGCGCAAAAAACGGTCCTGATTGGCCTGGCGCACCTTCGGGTCCAGCCCGGCGTGGTAGGGCAGGGCGGCGATGCCGTTGTCGCACAGCAAATCAGCCGTGTCTTCGACCTTTTTGCGCGACTGGCAATACACCACGCCCGCGTCCCCCATGTGCTCGTCCTGGATGAAACGCAGCAACTGTTGCGTGGCTTCACGCTTTTCGACGATGGTGTAGCGGATATTGGGCCGGTCAAAACTGCTGATGAACAGCCGCGCTTCCTGCAACTGCAGCCGTTCGATGATGTCGGCACGCGTCAGCGCGTCGGCGGTGGCGGTCAGCGCAATGCGCGGCACGCTGGCATAACGCTCGTGAAGCACGGTGAGTGCGCGGTATTCTGGGCGGAAGTCGTGGCCCCACTGGCTCACGCAATGCGCCTCGTCAATGGCAAACAGGCTCAAGAGGCCACGTTCTTGCAGCGAATCGAGTTGCGCCAGAAAACGCGGTGTGGTCACGCGCTCGGGTGCGGCGTAGAGCAGGGTGATATCGCCCTGCAGCAAGCGACGCTCGACCTGGCTGGCCTGCTCGAATGACAGCGTGGAGTTCAAAAACTCGGCCTTGACGCCCGCCTCATGCAGCGCACCCACCTGGTCGTGCATCAGCGCGATCAGCGGCGAAATCACCACCGTGATGCCCTGTCCGGCACTTTGGCGGGCGATGGCCGGGATCTGGTAACACAGGCTTTTGCCGCCGCCGGTGGGCATCAGCACCAGCGCGTCGCCACCTGCCGTCACGTGCTCAATGATGGCCTGCTGCGGCCCGCGAAAGGCCTGGTAGCCAAAAACGTCTTGAAGAATGGAGGTGATGGACAAAGGAATACTACGATAAAAATAGCTGCCAGCGCTTGTCATATAAGGGCTAGAGGCCGAAAAAGTATATAAGTTCGTTGCGCTATGCGGTCATGGCAGATGCGTCGCCGCGCTATTGTCACACCGGTCACAACTGTGCGTCGCGTGCGAATGTATTGAATCTTCAACCAGGTCGCCACGGGTGTGTGACCTGCGGGCCACAACCGCCTGATATTCTTGAATGTGCAAGTCTGGAGTCAGAAACGGCACCTATGCTGCATTGCAACATGACCTCAAACCTCACGATTCAACTGGAGCTGGAAGACCTGCTTGCCGATCTGCACTTTGCGCGCAGAGCCGACAAACTGGGGCGACTGGCCTTGCTGGCCTATTGCAACTGCAAGGGCTGGGCCCGACGCGCCGGTAAAGAGGACATTGCGGACCAGGCGCTCGACATGTTCACCGAGAACCCCTGCCTCAGCAAGGATGAGTTTCTTGAGCGCATCGACCATTTGATGGCCGCGCTGGAGTGCCATCTTGCCGCTTACCAGCGTGACGGCGGTCACTTTGCCATGCGCGCTGCGTCAGAAATCCGGCCAGCGGTCCATCACTGAGCGTTTTCGGCCGGGCTCTCAGGGACATGGCGCATTATTTGCTTGCACCGTACGCCATCAAACACATGCATTGATCAGCGTCGAACGCGACGTTTGCCCGATGGACTGGCAAGTTGATGTAACTCTGGGGCCGCAAACAAATGGGGATCGAAGACGCTTTTGAACGGGCGGTCAGCCGCCATGATGCGCGCGTGGCTGAACTGGGGCTCGACATCTGGGTCGGGTCCGAACCCACCTTCACCGACCGTGAGGCACAAGCCCCTCCGTGGTTGCATGCAGCTCTGGGTGGCGACAAGGAGTTGCGTGCCCAGGCTTTTCTGAGCCAATTGAGCAGCCTCATGCCCGGTGGCTTGCTGCTGCGAAGCGTTGGACGGCTGTATCCCGGCGAAAAGCTGCCCAGATGGAACCTGGGGCAGCTACGCAACCGCAGTGGCAAGCCGATCTGGTTTGGTCCGCCAGACCCTGTGCTTGTGAACGCGGATGTCCCCGCTGGTTCGCCAGACATTGCTGCATTGGCGCAGGCCTTGTCTGACGCGCTTGGCAGCCATGATGCGCCAGTAAAACGCGCCGACGCTGAAAGAGGTGAAAGCGAACCAGCTTGGCAGGTGACGGCACTCATAGGTGAGTCTGAACACGATACGCTGGTCTTTTTGATCCGCGCTTTTGAGAAGGCGGGCGAAACCGATGCAGGCACACGCTGTTGTGCGGCGATTGAACTGCCCGCTATCCGTGGCGTTGAGCGTTTCAGGTCTGTCCTTGCGGCCATCGAGCGCGCCACGCTTGCCAGTGGCCTGCAGGCCCTGGTGTTGACCGGTGCGACCCCGCCGGTGGACGACACGCTGGAACTCAACACCATCACGCCAGATCCTGCGGTGATCGAAGTCAATACCGCGCCCAGCCCCAATTGCACCGAATTCCTTTGGCGCAGCAAGCAGGTGTACGCCGCTGCGGCGGTGCTCAAGCTCTCGCCGTATCGGCTGTATTTCAATGGGCAGGTGGCAGATTCTGGTGGCGCGGGCCAGATCACGTTTGGGGGTGCCACGCCAGAGACGAGTCCGTTTGTGCGCTACCCGCAGTTGTTGCCCAGACTGGTGCGCTTTTTCAACCGGCACCCGTCATTGAGCTATCTGTTTGCGCATGATTTTGTCGGCGGCAGTGGCCAGTCTGTCCGGCCCGATGAGCGCGGGACAGACGCGTTTGACGACTTGGTGCTGGCCCTGGCGCTTCTGGAGCGTGCGCCGGATGTTTCACCCGAGTTGCTCTGGAAAAGTCTGGCCTCGTTTTTGTGTGACACCGTCGGCAACAGCCACCGGGCAGAAATCAACATCGAGAAATTGTGGAACCCGTATTTGCCCGGCAGAGGGCGGCTGGGTCTGGTGGAATTTCGCTCGCTGCGCATGCAGCACACGGCGCAACGCGCCACCGCCATCGCCTGCCTGTTTCGGGCCGTGATCGCCATGCTGGCCACGCGAGCCTACACCTTGCCGCTGATCGACTGGGGGCGTGAACTGCATGACCGGTTTGCACTGCCTTTTTATCTGGACAAGGATCTGGATGCGGTGCTGGCCCAACTGGAAGAGGTCGGACTCGGATTGAGCCCGGAAATCAGCCAGGTGTTGCGCCAAAACGAGTACCGCTTTTTCGGCAAGGTGGACCTGGCTTTTGGCACGCTGGAACTCTGGCGCGGCCTCGAATTCTGGCCTTTGGTGGGAGACGCAGCCAGCCCGGAGCAGACCGGCAGCTCCAGGCGGGTGGATGCCAGCACCACGCGGATCGAAGTGCGGTGGATGCCGCTCGCTTCAGAGTCTGAAGGCGTCAACACCCTGGGCAACTGGATGGACTGGCACATCCACGTGAACGAAACGCGCCTTCCCTTGCGTCCTGAACATGACCGACATGGCCCGCTGGCGGTATTTGGCGTGCGTTACTGCAGTTTCGTGCCAAGTAACGGGCTGCATCCCACGCTGCAGATTCAGGCCCCTTTGACTTTGACACTGCGACATCCCGAGATGGCTGCCCAATATGTCGTCAGGCTGCACGAGTGGCATCCTGAGGGCTTGGCCTATCCGGGGCTGCCCCGGAATCTGGAGGATGCGCGCGAGCGTCGGTCTGGGCGGGTGACGGTTGTCCAAGAGGTTCGGTCTGATCGGCACCTGGGCCCTGAATCACCCGCAGATCAAGAGAGACCCAGCCCGGGACTCACGGCGTACTGCCTGGACGTTCGGCACGGTTGATAGGTGATGAGGGCACGCCCGACAGGTCGGCAAGGCCCCAGCGGGGCGTTGCGTTGACATCCCCTTTCTACAATGCCCCCCATGATCACACGCCTCTACACCCGCGCCCAGGCGCTGCCCGCCCTTCTTGAAAAACGCATTCTGGTGCTTGACGGTGCCATGGGCACCATGATCCAGCGCTTCAAACTCGACGAAGCCCAGTACCGGGGCGAGCGCTTCAAGAACTGGTCGAAAGACGTGAAGGGGAACAATGAGTTGTTGAGCCTGACGCGCCCGGACGTGATCACCGACATCCATGAGCGTTACCTGGCCGCAGGCGCCGACATGATCGAGACCAACACCTTTGGTGCCACGCGCATCGCCCAGGCGGATTACGACATGGCGGATTTTGCGTTCGAGATGAATCTGGCCTCGGCCAAATTGGCCCGCGCCGCCTGCGACAAGTTTTCCACGCCTGACAAGCCACGCTTTGTGCTTGGCGCACTGGGTCCCACGCCCAAAACTGCCAGCATCAGCCCCGATGTGAACGACCCGGGCGCGCGCAACGTCACCTTTGAAGAGCTGCGCGCCTCGTATTACGAGCAGGTTCAAGCGCTGGTGCAGGGCGGTGCCGACGTGCTGCTGGTAGAAACCGTTTTTGACACCTTGAACGCCAAGGCTGCGCTATTCGCCATCGACGAGTTCTTTGACGCCAGCGGCGAGCGCCTGCCGATCATCATCAGCGGCACCGTCACCGACGCCTCCGGGCGTATCCTCTCCGGTCAGACCGTCACGGCCTTCTGGCACAGCGTGCGCCATGCCCAACCGCTGGCCATCGGCCTGAATTGCGCGCTGGGTGCCGCGCTGATGCGCCCGTACATTCAAGAGCTGAACAAGGCCGCGCCTGACACCTTCATCAGTTGTTACCCCAACGCCGGCCTGCCCAATCCGATGAGCGACACCGGGTTTGATGAAACCCCCGAAGTCACCAGCCGACTGGTGGGTGAATTTGCCGCCGACGGCCTTGTCAACATCGTGGGTGGCTGCTGCGGCACCACGCCGGACCACATTGGCGCCATCCATGACAAGGTGGCCCCGCTGGCCGGGCGCAAGCTGCAGCGGACTTTTTTCTACAAGGAAGCGGCCTGATTCGCAGCTTGGCAAAAAATAGGATAATGTTCATTTTCACCAACTTGCCGGAGCCCATTCATCATGGCCAAAGAATTTCGTACCGAAGCTGAGCGCAAAGCCACTCCCCGCCCTGTCGCCCCCAAAGGCGTGTGCTACACCGCTGGCCACGGCCAGATGCGCAGCCTGGAGCGCGGCGTGGCCACCAACAACAAAAAGAACCCCGGCAAGCGCTGCAAGAAAGGCGGTTGATCCACTTTTTGGCCGCTGTGTGCGGCATAAAAAACGGCCCTCTGGGGCTGTTTTTTATGGGTGCTTCCAATCGCTATTCACATGCCATTTTGACCTGTAGCCCAGATCTGGCAAGCACAGTCAGCTATTGAATATGCAGCACGCAAACGCTCACATATTCCGCCGGTACTGTCCACCCACCTCAAACAGTGCGTTGGTGATCTGCCCCAGTGAGCAGCAGCGCACCGCGTCCATCAGCACCTCAAACACGTTTTTGTTGTCGATCACCGCTTGCTGCAGGCGCTTGAGCTGCCCAGGGGCTTCTGCCGCGTGGCGGGTGTGGAAATCGGCCAGGCGGGTGAGTTGGCTCTGCTTTTCTTCCTCGGTGCTGCGCGCCAACTCCAGCTTGTCGTTGACCGGGTCGCCATGCGGGTTGCGGAAGGTGTTGACACCGATGATGGGCAACTCGCCGGTGTGTTTTAACATCTCGTAGTGCATCGACTCGTCCTGGATCTTGCCGCGCTGGTAGCCGGTTTCCATGGCCCCCAGCACGCCGCCGCGCTCGGTGATGCGCTCGAACTCCAGCAACACCGCTTCTTCCACCAGCTCGGTCAATTCTTCGATGATGAACGCGCCCTGTGACGGGTTCTCGTTTTTGGCCAGACCCCATTCGCGGTTGATGATGAGCTGGATCGCCCTGGCGCGGCGCACCGAATCCTCGGTCGGCGTGGTGATGGCTTCGTCAAACGCGTTGGTGTGCAGGCTGTTGCAGTTGTCATAGATGGCAATCAGCGCCTGTAAGGTGGTGCGGATGTCGTTGAACTGGATTTCCTGCGCGTGCAGGCTGCGGCCACTGGTCTGGATGTGGTACTTCAGTTTCTGGCTGCGCTCGTTGGCACCATACTTTTCCTTCATCGCCACCGCCCAGATGCGCCGCGCCACCCGGCCCATCACCGTGTATTCGGGGTCCATGCCGTTGCTGAAGAAGAAACTCAGGTTCGGCGCAAAGTCGTCGATGTGCATGCCGCGCGCCAGGTAGGCTTCGACAAAGGTGAAGCCGTTGGAGAGCGTGAACGCCAGCTGGCTGATCGGGTTGGCACCGGCTTCGGCGATGTGGTAGCCGCTGATGGACACGCTGTAGAAGTTGCGCACGTTGTGATGTACGAAGTAACTGGCGATGTCGCCCATGACTTTGAGACTGAACTCGGTGCTGAAGATGCAGGTGTTCTGGCCCTGGTCTTCTTTCAGGATGTCCGCCTGCACCGTGCCGCGCAGATTGGCAAGCACCCATTCGCGGATCTTCAATGCCTCGGTGTCGGTGGGTTCACGGCCGTTGTCTGCAGCAAACTTTTCCAGGTTCTGGTCGATGGCGGCATTCATGAACATGGCCAGAATGCTCGGCGCGGGGCCGTTGATGGTCATGCTGACGCTGGTGTTGGGGCTGCATAAGTCAAAGCCGCCGTACAGCACTTTCAGGTCGTCAATCGTGGCGATCGACACGCCACTGTTGCCGACCTTGCCGTAAATGTCCGGGCGCGGATCGGGGTCATTGCCGTAGAGCGTGACCGAGTCAAACGCGGTGCTTAGCCGTTTGGCGGGCATGCCCGAGCTCAGCAGCTTGAAGCGCTTGTTGGTGCGAAACGGATCACCTTCACCGGCAAACATGCGCGTGGGGTCTTCGTTTTCCCGCTTGAAGGCGAAGGTGCCCGCGGTGTAGGGGTAGCTGCCGGGCACGTTGTCGAGCATCAGCCATTTGAGGATTTCGCCGTGGTCTTCATACTGTGGCAGGCAGACCTTGCGGATGGTGGTGCCGCTGAGCGTTTTGGTGGTCAGCGCGGTACGCAGTTCCTTGTCGCGGATCTTCACCACGTATTCGTCACCGGCGTAGGCGCGTTGCATCTCGGGCCACTGCACCAGCAGTTTGCGGGCAGCGGGATCGAGCCGATCTTCCCGTTGCTGGGCCAGGTCGAGCGCAGCTTCAGAGGCCTTGGCCTTGCCGGGGCGGTCCACCTCCAGCATGGCAGCGGCGGCGCGTAACTGTTGGATTTCACGTGCCAACCGGGCCTGAGCGCGGGCTTTCTTCTTGTAACCACGCACCGTGTCGGCGATTTCGGCCAGGTAGCGCGTGCGCGCGGCGGGCACCACCGGGCTCTGGTTCGTGCTGTGACGCACGGCCACGGTGGGCAGTTGCGAAGCTCCAAGGGTCAGGCCAAGTTCGGCCAGCCGCACTTTGAGTGCCTGATACAGCGCAGTCACACCGTCGTCGTTGAAACGCGCAGCCATGGTGCCAAACACTGGCATCTGCTCGGGCGGCACACCAAAGGCCTCGCGGTTGCGTTGCACCTGTTTGGCCACGTCGCGCAGCGCATCGCTGGCACCCTTGCGGTCAAACTTGTTGATGGCGACGAACTCGGCAAAGTCCAGCATGTCAATCTTTTCGAGCTGGCTGGCCGCTCCGAACTCGGGGGTCATCACATACAGCGGCACGTCCACATGCGGCACGATGGCCGCGTCGCCCTGGCCAATGCCCGAGGTTTCGACAATGATCAGATCGAACCCGGCCACCTTGCAGGCGGTAATCACGTCGGGCAGGGCGGCGCTGATCTCCGAGCCAAAGTCGCGCGTGGCCAGACTGCGCATGAAGACCTTGGGGCCGTTCTGCCACGGGTTGATGGCGTTCATGCGGATACGGTCACCCAGCAGCGCGCCACCGCTCTTGCGTCGGCTCGGGTCAATGCTGATCACGGCCACGCGCAGGCTGTCGTTCTGGTCGAGTCTCAGTCGGCGGATCAGCTCATCGGTGAGCGACGATTTACCTGCCCCGCCGGTGCCGGTGATACCCAGAACTGGTATCTTTTTTGTAGCCGCCTGCGCTTTTATATCAAGGGCTAGGGCCGATAAAGGCTTGGAACGCTGGCCCTTGCTCTGCCCGGAAGCTTCTTCGTTCTCCAGCGCCGTGATGAGCTGCGCCAGCGCGCGCCAGCTTTGGTCGGTGTGTCCCTGAATCGCCTCAATGCTGGTTGGCGCAAAGCCGGAGATGTCCTGGTCGCAGCGCTTCACCATGTCACCAATCATGCCCGCCAGGCCCATGCGCTGGCCGTCTTCCGGGCTGAAGATGCGTTGCACGCCATAGGCATGCAATTCGGCAATCTCGCTGGGCACGATCACGCCACCGCCGCCGCCAAACACCTGGATATGTTCGCCGCCACGCTGGCGCAGTAGATCCACCATGTATTTGAAATACTCCACATGCCCGCCCTGGTAGGAGCTGATGGCGATGCCCTGCACGTCTTCCTGCAGCGCGGCGGTCACGACCTCTTCGACGCTGCGGTTGTGGCCCAGGTGGATCACCTCGGTGCCCATGCTTTGCAGGATGCGGCGCATGATGTTGATGGCCGCGTCGTGCCCGTCAAACAGGCTGGCCGCCGTGACAAAGCGCACTTTGTGGGTCGGGCGGTAGTTGGCCAGGGCCTTGAAGTCGGTGGATAAATCGGTCATCGGTTTGGTCTCCGGTGTGTGCTGAATTGACGTTAACGTAAACGTCAATGGTAGCGGGTTTTCAGCCATTGGCGGGACGCCGGAACCTTTTGCAACAGGCGGTTCAGTCTGCTGCAACGGTGTTGGCAGATTTTCGAACTTAATCGTTTGAAAAAATTAACAACACCGCGTGAAAAAAATTGACTGAATAGTCAGGGTTTGTCCTGATGGTTGATTTTTATCAAACAGCGACATTGTCAGGTCGCGGTTCTGCATCACCGGAAGGTATCTCCGGGCCTGAGTTCAGGTTGCTGCGCTGCTTGGGCATGGCCCATCAATCATTATTTGGAGACAACATGACATTTCGTTTTGCTAAGTTGGCATCGGCTGTGGCGCTGGCCTCGGCCATGGTGAGTTTTTCTTTGGCAGCAGTGGCTGCCGAGCCGATCAAGATTGGCGTCTCCGGCCCGTTCACCGGTGGCTCCTCGTCCATGGGGGTAAGCATGCGCGACGGCGTGCGCCTGGCCACCGACGAGATCAACAAGGCCGGTGGTGTGCTGGGCCGCCAGCTGCAACTCATCGAGCGCGATGACGAAGCCAAGAACGAACGCGGCGTGCAGATTGCCCAGGAATTGATCCAGCGCGAGAAAGTGGTGGCCACGGTGGGCTTCATCAACACCGGCGTGTCGCTGGCTTCACAACGTTTTTACGAAGCCGCCAAAATTCCGGTGATGAACAACGTGTCCACCGGCTCCATCGTCACGCACCAGTTTGACGACCAGCCTGAGAACTACATCTTCCGCAATGCCGCCAGCGACAGCATCCAGGCCCCCATGATCGTCGATGAGGCCGTCACCCGCCGCGGCTTCAAAAAGGTCGCCATTCTGGCCGATTCCACCAACTACGGCCAACTCGGCCGCGAGGATCTGGAAAAAGCCCTGACGCTCAAGGGCATCAAACCGGTGGCTGAAGAAAAGTTCAATATCGGCGATGTCGATATGACCGCGCAGCTGCTCAAGGCCAAGGCGGCCGGTGCCGATGCCATCCTCACCTACGCCATTGGCCCGGAACTGGCGCAAATCGCCAACGGCATGACCAAGCTGGGCTGGAAGGTACCGATGATCGGCAGCTGGACATTGTCCATGGCCAACTTCATCGACAACGCCGGCCCAGGTGGTGAAGGTGCGCGCATGCCGCAAACCTTCATCCAGGAGCCGACTACGCCCAAGCGTCAGAGCTTCATCATCAGCTACCTGAAAACCTTCAAGCCCAAGAACAACCGCATTGATTCACCCGTGTCGGCCGCACAGGGTTACGACTCGGTTTATCTGCTGGCAGCCGCCATCAAGCAGGCTGGCAGCACCGACGGCCCCAAGATCAAAGCGGCGCTGGAAGACTTGAAAACACCGGTGGATGGCGTGGTGACCACCTACAACAAGCCTTTCTCGGCCAAAGACCATGAAGCCATCACCGCCAACATCCCGGTGTTTGGCGAGGTCAAGGGTCAGCGTGTGGTGTATGCCTACCCGGACGACCAGAAAACCGCCTCGCAAGTGCGCGTCAAGGACGTGAACGCCAAGGGTGCCCTGGTTATCAAGAAATAGTCTTTTCGCCCTTTTGTGACACTTGGCACCGCCCTGGCCCCTGTGGCTGGTGCGGTGTTTTTTTGAAACTGCTTGCGGGCGGTTTTCCACTGTTTTCAGGTCATGATTCATGGACATTTTCCTTCAGCTCATCTACAGCGGTGTGGCTCTCGGCATGATTTACGCCGTCATTGCCTTCGGCTACCAGCTCACTTTCCAGACCTCCGACACACTGAACTTCGGCCAGGGCGACGCACTCATGCTCGGCGCGATGGTCGGGTTGACACTGGTCAACATGGGTGTCAACTACTGGCTGATGCTGCCGCTGGTGATTCTGTTTGGTCTGTTTCAAGGCGCGGTGGTCGAACGCATTGGCGTGCGCCCAGCCATCAAGATCAAGAGCGAGTTTGGCTGGATCATGTCCACCATCGCCTTGGGCATCATTTTCAAAAACGTGGCGGAAAACGTGTGGGGACGCGACGCACTGAAGTTTCCTTCGCCCTTGCCCGAATCGCCGCTGCATTTTCTGGGTGCCAATGTGCTGCCGATGGAAATCCTGGTGGTGATCGGTGCCGTGCTGATGATGCTGGCAGTCGAGTTTTTCAACCGCAAAACCATTTACGGCAAAGCGGTGGTGGCCACCTTCAATGACCGCGACGCGGCCAAACTCATGGGCATCAACACCGGGCTGGTGATCACCTTTTCTTACGCTCTGTCGAGCGCTACAGCCGCCTTTGCCGGGGCGCTGATTGCCCCGCTGACGTTGACCGGTGCGGCCATGGGCGCGGTGCTGGGCCTGAAAGCCTTTGCCGTGGCCATCATCGGCGGACTCAACAGCGGCCTGGGCATCATCATCGGCGGCATCATCCTGGGCGTGGCCGAAACCACCACGGGCTTTTATATCTCCACCGGCTACAAGGACGTACCGGGCTTGGTGCTGCTGCTGCTGGTGCTGGCCATCAAGCCGTCCGGCCTGTTTGGCAAATCCGCGATCAAGAAAGTCTGACGATGCGCAAGACATCATTTTTAATAGCGTCAGTCGCACTGTTGGTGCTGGGTTTGGCACCTTTTTATGCAGGAAATTCGTACTACATCCACATGCTTGGCACGATCATGATCTATGCCATCCTGCTATTCGGGCTGGACATCGTGGTGGGCTACACCGGCCAGGTGTCACTCGGCCATGCAGGCTTGTTTGGTGTTGGGTCCTACACCGCGGGGGTGCTGTTCCTGAAACTTGCCGCACCGCTGTGGGTCATCATTCCGGCCAGCGTTGCGGTCACGGCGGGCTTTGGCGCGCTGCTGGCACTGCCTGCGTTGCGCGTGTCAGGGCCGTACCTGGCGATGGTGACGCTGGCATTTGGCACCATCATCCAGATTCTGATCAACGAGATGGATTTCCTGACCGAAGGCCCGATGGGTATCACCTTGCACAAGCCGGAGCTGGTGGGCATCAAGCTCACCGACAACGGTGTTTACTGGCTGATCTTCGCGATGATGGTGATCTCGCTGCTGCTGGTGGACCGGATTTTGCGATCGCAACTCGGTCGCGCCTTTGAGGCGCTACGCGGCAGCCCGGTGGCGTCCGACTGCATGGGCGTGTCGGTGTACCGCTACAAGGTCTATGCGTTTGTGATCAGTGCCGGGTTTGCCGGGCTGGCGGGCTGCCTGTATGCGTATTCCGAGCAGTACATTTCGCCCAACACCTACAACTTTGAGCTGACGGTGCTGTTTTTGCTGGCGGTGATCATGGGCGGGCGCAAGACGCGCTCGGGGGCGTTGTTGGGCGCGGCCATCATCGTGATTTTGCCCAAGCTGCTCGATGATCTGGAACTGTTTCGCATCGTCGCGACCTCCCTGGCGGTGATGATCGCGGTGGGTGGTGCCATCGGTATCGCGCGCAAGATGACCACTCCCAGGGCCATGGCTATTCCGGTGGTGGGCACGTTGGCGCTTGCCGGGTTTTCGTTCTGGCTGGATTCCATCACTGACTGGCGTCTGAGCATCTTCGGCCTGATGATCCTGTTCGTGGTGTATTACCTGCAGGACGGCATCGTGGGATTTGTGCGTGGCCTGTTTTTCAGCAAGCGCATGCCAACATCACTGGGTGAAGTGGCGTTGGTGGATGCCTCACGCGATGCCATCAAGATGGCGGGCAACACCGGACATATCGAACCAGGTCAGGATTTGCTGTCTGCTAAGGGGGTGTTGATGCAGTTCGGTGGCCTCAAAGCCATCAACCAGGTCGATTTGTTTGTCAAGCGCGGCACCATCCACGGCCTGATCGGACCCAACGGCTCGGGCAAGAGCACCATGATGAACGTGCTGACCGGCATCTATGTGCCGACGGCGGGCAACATCGAGTTTGCCGGGCGTTCGGTGGTTGGGCGCACTTCGTCGGACATTGCGGTCAGCGGTATCGCCCGCACCTTCCAGAACGTTCAGTTGTTCGGCGAGATGACCGCTCTGCAAAATGTGCAGGTGGGCCTGCATCACACCTTTGCCAGCAACATCGTCGATGTGGCGTTACACACGCCGCGCTACAAACGCGAGGAAGCTGCCTCGGTGCAGCGCGGGCTGGATCTGGTGAATTTTGTCGGCCTGGGTGACCTGGTGCAGGAAGAAGCCCGCAACCTGCCCTATGGCAAGCAGCGGCTGCTGGAAATTGCACGCGCGCTGGCGCTGGACCCGCAGTTGCTGCTGCTGGATGAGCCCGCCGCCGGTCTGACTGCACCCGACATCAAGGACCTGATCGCCATCATCCGCAAGATCCGTGACCACGGCATCACCGTGATCCTGATCGAACACCACATGGATGTGGTGATGGGTGTGTGCGACGCGGTGTCGGTGCTCGACTTTGGCCAGAAGATTGCCGAAGGCAAACCCGCCGACGTGCAGGCCGACCCCAAGGTGATTGAAGCCTACCTCGGCGGCACCGCTGCCTAACGATTCAGGACAGACCATGTTGAGTATCAAAAATCTGGAAGCCGGTTACGGCAAAGTGCGTGTGTTGCACGGCATCTCGCTGGAGGTGCCGCGCGGCAAGGTGGTGACGCTGATCGGCTCCAACGGTGCCGGCAAAACCACCACCATGCGCGCCGTGTCGGGCATGATCAAGCCGGTGTCTGGCGAAATCTCGCTCAACGGCAAGCGTATTGACGGCCAGGAGTCTTACACCATCGCCAAACTGGGTCTGGCGCATTCGCCCGAAGGACGCCGTGTGTTTGCCACCATGACCGTCACCGACAACCTGAAGCTGGGCGCCTTCCCGCGCCTGACCGGCAGCCGCCCCAAAGGCGACGTTGCCGGTGATCTGGAAAAAGCGATGGAGCTGTTTCCGCGCCTGAAAGAGCGTCGCAACCAACTCGCGGGCACGCTCTCTGGGGGCGAGCAGCAGATGCTGGCGATGGCCCGCGCGGTCATGCTGAACCCCGAAATCGTGCTGCTCGACGAGCCGTCGATGGGCCTGGCA
Source organism: uncultured beta proteobacterium (assembly GCA_903905735.1). GTDB lineage: Bacteria > Pseudomonadota > Gammaproteobacteria > Burkholderiales > Burkholderiaceae_C > Rhodoferax. The sequence continues at coordinate 10,227 of CAIVHU010000034.1, read as the reverse complement.
CCGATTCTGGTGGAAGAGGTGTTTCGCATCATCACCGACCTGAAGTCGCGCGGCATCACCATGCTGCTGGTGGAACAGTTTGCTGCCGCCGCGCTGAAGGTCGCCGACTACGGCTACGTTCTGGAAAACGGTCGCATCTCGGTGCATGGCGAAGCGGCCCAGCTGCGGGATGACCCGGCGGTAAAGGCTGCTTATCTGGGCGGTGGCCACTGATTTTTCGCAGCCCCCCGACACCTGGCCCAGCACTCTGTATGAAGGAAAATATGTCATGACTATCCTGGTTGCCTATGCACCCCGCCCTGAAGGGCAGGCTGCCCTTCACAAAGGCATTGAAATCGCCAAACGCCGCAACGAGCACCTGCTGGTGGTCAACGCTAGCCCGGGCGGTGGCAGTGACGATCCTTCCAAAGCCGATGTGGAAGATGTGGCGCGTGTTGAGCAAATGCTGGCCAATTCGGGGCTCAGCGCCGAGTTCAGGCAGTTTGTGCGCGGCAAAAGCGCGGTAGATGAGATTGAGGCGCTGGTTGAATCGCTACCGGTATCTTTGTTGATCCTTGGCCTGCGCCAGCGCTCAAAAATTGGCAAACTGATCATGGGTAGCGTCGCCCAGGACATCTTGATGACGGTTTCCTGCCCGGTACTGGCAGTCAAGGCCGGTTAAGGCCCGGCCAAGTCGGTGTAGATTTTTGCAGTTTCAGCGTGCTGTCCGAAGGGGCGTGCTTTTCCGTTGGGAGCTTGGGTGTCACTGAAGCGGGCGTGGCGTTCGTATAGAGAGATGTTGGACCAAAGGTTGCATGACAGTGGTTGCCCAATCAGTCGGGCGACGAGCTTTGCTACGTGTCCCCCAGTCGCTGCGCGACCTCCTCCTTTACCTCCGCAAAGCGCATCACCCGACTGATTTGACGCGGTTGTTGGTTGGCTGGCAGGATGGATTCTTTGATAGCCTGGTCAAGTCTCCGTCCAACAAAAGCGAGTGGTTTTGCGAGAAAGGTACGACCCCAGGGCAGCCAGGTGCGGTGATTGGGTGATGCGACCGGGCTTCGGGGTGAGAGGCGTGCGCCGATAGTCGCTGGCGTTCAGATTCTTCCATTTCGAGCGTGTTTTCACCCCGAAACCGCATGCGCTTGACGTAGTCGCCGTGCCGGGTAGAACGTGAAGCCTTGATTTCGAGAGAGACCCCAGCAGTTTGAATCACACCCTGGGCGCAGCATTGCCATTGGCTCAGCGTTTAATATCACCGCCTGGCCTTGCTGCGAGCAGAGCCTTCGGATTCAAAACCCACCCCGCATTCTGAGAGTGAAGCCATGCAACATATCCAGCTTTTTGACACTGCCTCCAGTACATATACCTATGTGCTGTTTGATGCCACCAGCCACGAGGCGGTGATCATTGATCCGGTGGACGACCAGGTCGAGCGTGACCTGCAGGTGCTGCGAGAGCACGGCCTGAAGCTGGTCTGGGCGCTGGAAACCCACGCCCACGCCGACCACATCACCAGCGCGGGCCTGCTGGCCGAACTGGCCGGGGCCAAAACCACGGCACCGGCGGGCTGCGGCATCACCACGGCATCAACGCAACTCAACGACGGCGATGTGCTGCGCTTTGGTGGCGAACAGATTCGGGCCCTACACACGCCCGGCCACACGGCGGGCAGCATGTGTTTTGTCTGGCGCGACCATGTGTTCACGGGTGACACGCTGTTGATCAACGGCTGCGGCCGCACCGATTTTCAGTCGGGCAGTGCGGCCGCGCTGTACCACAGCCTGACCGAGGTGCTGTTCAAGCTGCCAGATGCCACCACCGTCTGGCCGGGTCACGACTACCTGGGCAAAACGCAATCGAGCATCGGCCAGGAAAAGGCGACCAATGCGCGTGTGGCCGGCAAGACGTTGGCCGAGTTCGTCGCCATCATGGATGCTTTGAGTCTGCCGCCGCCCAAGCGCATTCTGGAAGCTGTGCCTGCCAACCTGCACTCGGGCCTGCGCCATGACGCGCCGGTGGCGCATGAGCTGGTGCAGCGCCACGCCGATGGTTACGCGGGTGATGTGTCGGTGACCCTGGCGCATCAGTGGGTCGAGTCTGGTGAGGCGGTGCTGGTCGATGTGCGCACCGATGCCGAGCGTGCCTGGGTCGGCTTTGTACCGGGAGCCGTGCCCGTGGCCTGGAAGCAATGGCCTGGCATGGACATGAACCCTGACTTTGACGCGCAACTCCAAGCCGCCGTGCCTGAAGGCAAAAAAGTGCTGCTGCTGTGCCGCAGTGGCGTGCGCTCGGTGGCCGCCGCCACGCGCGCCACGGAAATGGGTCTGCAAGCCTACAACATCCTGGAAGGTTTTGAAGGCGACCCGGACGAGAACGCCCAGCGCAACCGGCGCGGTGGCTGGCGCTTCAACGGCTTGCCCTGGCGGCAGGGGTAAGCGCTCCGGGCGGCAAGCCCGTCAGTCAGATCAGCACTCAGGCACCGTTTGAGGGCACTTTGGGCCCTGGTTTTGTGCCGATAATCCCCGCCATGACTTTTTTGGCTATTGACATTGGCAACACGCGCCTGAAATGGGCACTGCATGCCTCCCCTAGACACGATGCCCCCCTGCTGGCGCAAGGCGTTGAATTCCTCGAAAACATCGAAAAGCTGGCTGAGGGTGACTGGGCCCGTATTGCGCCACCGCGCTATGTGCTGGGTTGCGTGGTGGCGGGTGACGCGGTCAAGCGCCGGGTCGAAGAACAGATGGAGCTGTGGGACGTGTCCGCCCAGTGGGTGGTGGCCAGCAGTCAGGAGGCGGGCGTGACCAACGGCTATGACTTTCCGTCACGCCTGGGGGCTGACCGCTGGGTGGCCATGATCGGGGCCTGGCACCGCTGCCTGGCCAAAGGCCCGGCGCGCCCGATGGTGGTGGTGATGGTTGGCACGGCGGTCACCGTCGATGCTATTGACGCCAGTGGCCGTTTTCTGGGTGGGCTCATCCTGCCGGGCCACGGCATCATGTTGCGCGCGCTGGAGTCCGGCACGGCCGGTCTGCACGTGCCCACCGGCAACGTGGTCGAGTTCCCCACCAACACCAGCGATGCGCTCACCAGCGGCGGCACCTACGCCATTGCCGGTGCGGTGGAACGTATGGTGGCGCATGTGCGCCAACGCTGCGGTGCCGAGCCTTGCTGCATGATGACCGGTGGTGCAGGCTGGAAGATGGCCCCCAGCATGTCGCTGCAATTCGAGCTGGTGGACAACCTGCTGTTTGACGGTTTGCTCGAAATGGCAGCACGCCGGTTTATATAAGAAATTGGCCTCCAGCCCTTATCCATAAAGCGCTAATAGCTCTGCAAATTAGAGCACTTTCTCTGGGTTTGAAACGCCAGCTGTGTCGCGCGCCAGGCTTGGCGTGACAATTTTTTTCAGCTCAACTTATGCTCAGCGCTGTGCCAGCCACGCCTGCGCCAGCCGCACCCAGTAGGTGGCACCCAGCGGCAACAGGGCGTCATTGAAGTCGTAGCTCGGGTTGTGCAACATGCACGGCCCGCCACCGTGGCCCATCTCGCGGTGCGCGCCGTCGCCATTGGCGATGAAGGCGTAGCAACCGGGCTTTTGCAGCAGCATGAACGAGAAATCTTCTGCGCCCATGGTGGGTTCCTGCACCTGCACGTTGTCGTTGCCAACGATGTCGGCCATCACCTGGCGGCAAAACTCGGCCTCTGGCGCGCTGTTGATGGTGGGCGGGTAATTGCGCCGAAACTCGAAGTCGGCGGTCATGCCAAACGCCGCGCAAAGCTGCGCCGTCATGTCTTGCATGCGCTGCTCGATCTGGTCCAGCACGGCCAGTGAGAAGGTGCGCACCGTGCCCTGCAGTTCCACGCTGTTGGGGATGACGTTTGTGGCTTCACCCGCATGGATCATGGTGACCGAGATCACGCCCGCGTCGATCGGTTTGATGTTGCGGCTGATGATGCTCTGGAACCCCTGCACCAGCTGGCAGGCCACCGGCACCGGGTCCAGCGCGTTGTGCGGCATGGCGGCGTGGCCGCCTTTGCCCTGGATGATGATCTTGAACTCGTTGCTCGATGCCATCACCGGTCCGGCGCTGGCGGCAAAGAAGCCCACGTCCGAGCCCGGCCAGTTGTGCAGGCCAAACACGGCTTGCAGCGGAAACTGCTCAAACAGGCCGTCACGGATCATCTCGCGTGCACCTCCGCCGCCTTCTTCAGCGGGCTGGAAGATCAGGTAGACGGTGCCATCAAAGTTGCGGTGGCTGGCCAGGTATTGGGCAGCAGCCAGCAGCATGGCGGTGTGGCCGTCGTGTCCACAGGCGTGCATCTTGCCTGGGTGCGTGCTGGCGTGAGCGAAGGTGTTGGCCTCTTGCATGGGTAGCGCGTCCATGTCGGCACGCAGACCCAGTGCGCGGCCATTCTTGCCTCCATCGCGCCCGTGAAGAATGCCGACCACGCCGGTGGTGCCCAGCCCACGGTGGATCGGGATGCCCCACTCAGAAAGTTTGGTTGCCACCACATCAGCGGTGCGCACCTCCTTGAAACACAGCTCCGGGTGGGCGTGGATGTCGCGTCGCAGCGTGGCAATCGCTGGGCTGTGCTGGGTGATGGCGTCGATCAATTTCATAGCATTTTGCTCAAGTGGTCTGTGGGCTGGGAGCCGAAATGGCATTATGAAGCGGTGCGGGAGTCCTTTTTGCGGGTGGTGCTGTTAAGGCTGCTCTCAACATCAGTGCTTCTTGTTGTACTCGGCTCGGCGACTGGGTCATGCGCATGCGGTTTCGGGGTGAAAACACGCGCGAAACAGAAACGTCAGAACGCATAAGACTGTCGGCGCGCGCCTTTCACCCCGAAGCCCGGTCGCATGACCCAATCACCGCGCCTGGCTGCCCTGGGGGGAAACATTTCTCGCAAATTCATTCGCTTTTGTTGGCCGCCTGGTCAGACCGGGCTGTTCATCCATCTCCCCCTGCCAGCCGACCTACAACTGCGTCAAATCAGTCGGATGATGCGCTTTGCGGAGGTCAAGGGGGGGCCGCAGACCGGAGGACACGTAGCAAAGCGCATCGCCCGGCTGATTGGGCAAGCACTGCAAAGACCCCTTTGACCCAACCTCTCTCTTTTTGTGAAACGCCACATCACTTTAAATCGCACCTTGCAGCGGCTTGCCACGGCCGTGGTTATTCAAAGCGCGATATGCTCTTTCCCACATTCCGCCCTGCAAAAACCACCATGCCCCACCGCACCCCGCTCCCTGGCACGAACACGATTCAAATCATCGGCGCCTGCCCGCACGACTGCCCCGACACCTGTTCGCTGCTTACCACCGTCGAAAACGGCGTGGCCATCAAGGTGCAGGGCAACCCGGCGCACCCGCATACCGCTGGCAGTCTGTGCACCAAGGTCTCGCGCTACACGGAACGTACTTATCACCCGGATCGCATCCTGCAGCCCATGAAACGCGTCGGCCCCAAAGGCAGCGGGCAGTTTGCGCCGGTGAGTTGGGTCGAGGCGCTGGAAGACATCGCCTCGCGCCTCACAACCATCGCAGCGGTTGACCCGCAGGCCGTCCAGCCCTACAGCTACGCCGGTACCATGGGTCTGGTGCAGGGCGAAAGCATGGCCGGACGGTTTTTCAACAAGCTGGGAGCCTCATTGTTGGAACGTACCATCTGCGCCTCAGCTGGCGGCGCTGGGCTGGTGCACACGCTGGGGGGCAAGGTGGGCACAAGGGTGGAGTTCTTTGCCGAGTCGAAGCTGATCCTCATCTGGGGCAGCAACTCGATCAGCAGCAACCTGCACTTCTGGCGCTACGCCAACCAGGCCAAACGTGATGGCGCCAAGCTGATCTGCATTGACCCGCGCAAGAGCGAGACGGCCGAGAAGTGTCATGAACATATTGCCCTGTTGCCCGGTACTGACGGGGCTTTGGCGCTATCGATCATGCAGCAGCTGATCATTCACGACTGGCTCGACCATGACTATTTGACCAACTACACCCTGGGCTGGGACCAGTTGCGCGAGCGTGCGCTGCAATGGCCGCCCGAGCGCGCAGCGGCCGTCTGCGGCATCACGGCTGCACAAATTGAATCGCTGGCGCGTGATTACGGCGCCAGCGTCCAAAGTGGCGCGCCCGCCGCCATCCGCATGAATTATGGCCTTCAGCGCGTGCACGGCGGGGGCAATGCGGTGCGCCTGATTGCCATGCTGCCTGCCTTGATTGGTGCTTGGCGGCACCGCGCCGGTGGTGTGTTGCTGTCTGCTTCAGGGGCTTTCCCGGTGCAGCGCGCCAAGCTGGAGCGGCCAGACCTGCTGGCCGGGCGCACGCCGCGCACTGTCAACATGGCGACCATCGGCAACGACTTGCTGCGCCCGGCCAGCCCGGACTTTGGCCCGGCCATTGCTGCATTGATCGTCTACAACAGCAACCCGGTGGCCATCGCGCCCGATTCCGCCAAAGTGGTGGCCGGTTTTGCGCGTGAAGATTTGTTCACCGTGGTGCTGGAGCATTTCCAGACCGACACCGCCGATTACGCCGACTACATCCTGCCAGCCACCACGCAGTTGGAGCATTGGGACGTGCATTCCAGCTACGGCCACACCGATGCCTTGTTGAACCGCCCGGCCATTGCGCCGGTCGGTCAGGCCAAGCCCAACACACAGATTTTTCGTGAGTTGGCGGCTCACATGGGTTTCACCGATGCCTGCTTTGCCGATACCGATGAGGTGCTGTGTCGCCAGGCGTATGGTGATGCGGTCGATTTTGACGAGTTGCTGGACAAAGGCTTCGTCACCTTGCCCACGCCCGAGGCACCGTTTGCCGAAGGCGGTTTTCCGACCCCGTCGGGCAAGTGCGAGTTTTTCAGCCAGCGCCTGGCGGACCGCGGGCTGGACGGCTTGCCTGACCATGTGCCTAATTACGAGGCGTTCAATACCTCGACCGACTACCCGCTGGCAATGATCTCGCCGCCAGCGCGCAATTTTTTGAATTCGAGTTTTGTCAACGTCCAAAGCCTGCGCGACACGGAAGGCGAGCCGCTGCTGGAAATGCACCCGGCCGATGCCGCCACGCGCCACATCCAGAATGGCGACACGGTGCGCGTTTTCAATAAGCGCGGCGAGCACTGCTGCCGCGTCAGCCTGAATGACCGCGCCCGCCCCGGCGTGGTCCATGGTCTGGGTGTCTGGTGGCGCAAATTCGGGATGGATGGCACCAATGTCAATCAGCTCACCAGCCAGGCGCTCACCGATCTGGGCAACGCGCCGACGTTTTACGACTGTCTGGTGGAAGTGCAGGCGGCCTGAGCTATTGAAACAACGACACGGATGATTTGGGAATGGAATCAGCCGTGCAGCAGCATCACGGTGAGCGCGCCCATCACCAGCGCAATCAGCGCATCCAGCACCCGCCAGGCCAGAGTGGTCTGAAATAGCGGCGCCAGATAACGCGCACCAAAGCCCAGCGCCGAAAACCACAGCATGCTGCCCGCAGCGGCACCCGCGCCAAATACCCAGCGCCCGGTCTCGCCGCGCTGGTTGGCGATCGAGCCCAGCAACACCACCGTGTCCAGATAGACATGCGGATTCAAGAATGTGAAGCCAAAGCAGGCGGCCAGTGCACTGGTCAGCGACGCGCCACGGCTGGCATCGAGCTGCATGTGCCCACCCTGCAAGGTGCGCCAAGCGGCCAGCAACCCATAACTGCCCAAAAACAGCGCACCGCCATAACGAGTGAGCGCCATCAGCGTGTCGTTGCCGCGAATCAGCACGCCAGCGCCGCCAATGCCAGCAACAATCAGCAGCGCGTCAGACAAGGCGCAAAACAGCACGATGGGCAGCACATGCTCCCGCCGGATACCCTGTCGCAGCACAAAGGCGTTTTGTGAGCCGATGGCGACGATCAGTGCCAGTCCGGTGGCCAGGCCACTCCAGAAGTTCATGCGTGCTGGCGCTTCAGGTTACTTTAGAATTTATAAGAAACTGACCGCCAGCCCTTTTGGCATATGGGCTAGATGCTTTCAATATGATTGCAATCAAGGCTTGATGGTGGCGTCTTCGATCAGCACCCTGTAGATATAGCCTGCACCAAAATCCTTGTCGGTTTGCACCACGCCCGACACCGTGATGACGCTGCCTACCTGGGTCGGGGCAGCGCTGGTCACCAGAATGTCATTGGTGTTGCTGGCGGCAGAGCCGCTGCCATCTTGCAGATGGATCCAGTTCTTGCCCATGATGCCCGGGTTGTACTTGACCACCTTGCCGCTGAGCACCACGGTCTTGGTTTTCAGTTGTGTGGCTTTGGCCACAATCTCGGCCACCGTATAGGCGTTGGCGCCGATGGCCTTGGCGACCTTGATCGGGCCGGCGTTCACCGGTGCGGGTGCACCCGTATGCGGGCTCATGGCTGCCTGGCCTGCACCGCCTGCGTCGGCCACGGTGCCAAACAGAATCACGGGAAAGGTCTTTTTGAGCGTATGGCTCTCAAAGTTTTCCATCACCACCACGTTGTCGATGGTGACGCTGCTGCCTTTTTTGAACTCGGCCTTGTTCACAGCCGCCCAAGTTTCGCCGTCTTTGGTTTTCAGGCGCAAGTAGGTATAAGGTGGCACATCCTTGGTCTCCAGCACTTCGCCGTTGACGGTGGCGCTGGCGCTGGCGGGTGACAGGGCTGGCATTGCCGGCATGGCCGCCCAAACTGGGAGGAGTGGGGCTGACATCAGCAAACCGGTGATGGTCAAGGCTTTTATGGTGTTCATATGAGGTTCCTGAAAAAGGTAAAGCATAGCAGCCAGAGCTGCTCAGGGTAACCCGCGGGGCTTGGGAGTCAAACTGACCCGTCAGTCCAGTAAGTTAAATAACATTGCCAGCGCATGCTGTACCGTCGCGCGACGCACCGCCGCGCGGTCGCCGTCAAAGTGCTTCACTTCGCTGGTCAGGCCAGCGGGTGTGGCACAGCCAAACCAGACGGTGCCCACAGGCTTTTCAGGGGTGCCGCCGGTCGGCCCAGCCACGCCAGTCACGGCCACAGCTACCTGCGCGTGCGAATGTGCCAGAGCGCCGGTCACCATCGCACGCACCACAGGCTCGCTGACTGCCCCGTGCTGCTCAATCAACGCGGCCTCCACGCCCAGCAACTCGGTCTTGGCGGCGTTGGAGTAGGTGACAAAACCGCGCTCGAACCAGGTGCTGGAGCCCGCCAGGTCGGTGCAGGCGGCGGCGATCATGCCGCCGGTGCAACTCTCGGCAGTGGCCAGCATCCATCGTTTGTTTAATAACAAATCAGCCGCTAGCCCGCATAGGTCCTGCGTGAACAGCTCTTGATTCAATAGTATTTCTTGGCTCTCAGACATCACCAGACCCGCCACAGTGCGATCACCAGCAAGGTACAAAACGCCGCCACCAGGTCGTCCAGCATGATGCCCCAGCCTGCCTTGCGCCAGCCCGCCGGGTCGGTGACAGGGTCGACATCGTGATACAACTGGTCGGCCCAGGCCACCGGGCCAGGCTTGACGGCGTCAAAAAAGCGGAACAACGCAAACGCCACCGCCTGCCCCCAAAAAACCATCGGGGTAGCCAGCCACAGCACCAGCCAGAAGGCTGCGATTTCATCCCAGACAATGCTGCCGGGGTCCATGACCCGCATGTTGCGGGCGGTCACGGTGCAGGCCCACCAGCCCACCAGCACACTTAAGGTGATCAGCACACCCCATTGCAGGTCATTCAGACGGTTTTGCAGCAGGGCAAACGTCAACCAGGCCCACAGCGTGCCTGCGGTGCCGGGTGCCTTGGGGCTCAGGCCCGATCCAAAGCCCAGCGCCATGACGTGCGCCGGGTGCGCCATCATGAAGCGGGCCGTCGGCGTGACAGGGCCGCGCGGCTCCCCCGCCTCGCGGTAGGGGGCATCCTGCACCGGATTTGGATCTGGGTTCATGGCTTGATTATCCGGTTCATTGCTGTTGGCGTCGCACGCCCCGCACCCGCAGACATGTCCCTCCGCCCGGTGATGTGCCAACGTGGTGCAACCCCAGTGGCCATTTACCAGTCGTTACAAGCTGTTTGCGAGGAACGATGAATAAATATGGGAAAAGATCCCAAAATATGAATGTGGATGCTATGGTGTCTAGCCCTGCCCTTTACCCACAACTATTTTCATCCAGATCGTGCTGCGCCAAGCACGAATCCGGCGCACATCATTTGCAAACAAGCATAGCCCTGCCACATCAGCTGATGACCAGGCGGGGGATCATT
>CAIVHU010000033.1 GCA_903905735.1 uncultured beta proteobacterium | reverse complement strand
GCACCGAGCAACTGACACAAGCCATCGAGGCGTTTGTAACCAGCTACAACAAAACAGCCGCGCCGTTTGTTTGGAGGAAACGTGAGGTTCGAGGTGCACAACTCAGAAATACAATTGTTAATTTACGCAATTAAACACTAGGATTAAATTGCGGTGAAAGCTATATCAAAAATAGCACAGGCTGCGACCCGTTGTTCAGTGCAGAGACCGCTGACGCGTCAGATGCGCCCCAATACCAGCAGGATGATGACGATCAGCACCACCAGTCCGATGCCGCCGCTAGGCCCGTAGCCCCAGCTTTGGCTGTGTGGCCAGCTTGGAAATGCCCCAATCAGCATCAGGATCAGGACGATGAGGAGGATGGTACCGAGGCTCATGATTTTTCCTTATGGTGTTTTTTGGAGGGTGGGGGCAGCTTGGGCGGGGATTGATGGGCGGGACGCGGGTCGATGGCGGGGAGCGGCGGCAGGTTTTGCAGCAGGTCTGCCAGGTCGTCGGCGTGCTCTTCTTCCATGGCCAGGATCGATTCCAGCATGATCCGGGTGGTGGTGTCCTGTTCACCCAGGGATGCGATGCCGTGGCGGTAGCTGTCGATGGCAATGCGCTCGGCGATCAGGTTTTCACGGATCATGTCGGCCAGGTTGTGGCCTTCGACATATTCAGCGTGACTGCGACTGAGCAGGGTGTCTGGCGAAAAATCTGGCTCGCCGCCCAGTTGGACGATGCGCGTGGCCAACAGGTCTGCATGGGCCAGCTCTTCATTGGCATGCGCCAGAAACTCGGCGGCCACTGCCTGTGAATGGATGCCGCGCGCCATGAAGTGGTGACGGCGGTAGCGCAGCACGCAGACCAGTTCGGTGGCCAGCGATTCGTTGAGCATCTTCAGAACAGCCGGGCGGTCAGCCGAGTAACCCGCGGTGACGGCACCGTTTTCAATGTGCTGGCGGGCAGCCCGGCGCACGGCCTGGAGATCGAGAGGTTTGACGGGGTGGGTCATGGTGTCCTTGGGTGGTTGGAGGAAGACAACTCATCGTGACGCGTGATGCGCACGCCGTCTGTTCGCTGTCGCACCCACGTCGTCCGGCGCAGACACCACATCTGGATAGCCAGAGGCCCGGCTACCCAATTCATTTGGTCGGTCACCACCCTCAGGGCGTGCTGACCGACATGGATATATTCAAGGACTACAAAGCCTCTAAGCCCCTATTTGTATTGCCTGAGCAGCTATGCAGACGATAGCTGAAATGGCTCACCGGCTGGTTTCGGCCACGGCGGCTTTGACGTCGTCGATCGTCCACCCAGCTCTTGCCAGGCCCCTGCCACCAGTAGCCCATACACCACCACCGCCAACCATTGCGCCGGGCTGGTGCGCACGGGGGCAGGGCGGTTGCTGTCACACCCGCCGCCGTGGCACAGTTGCGCGGGTTGCTGGCGCAGCACGTTATAAAGCTTGCAGCCCAGGCAGATGCCAAAGGCAGACTCAAAAAACATCAGCGTCAGGCAGGCGGCACAAACGATCAGGTTGACGGGGCCAATCACCCGGTTGATCAGTCTGGACGGCACCCGGCGTGTGGTGTTTGCGTTAAATCCTGCAGCGAGTTGATTTTGGGCAAATTCAGCCATCGGCTAATCTCTACTATTTGCAGCTTTGTGTCGGTCGTTGAAGCACGGTTTTAGCAAAATGAAAATGAATCTCCCGGTGACCCAGCAAGAGTTTGTGCTGGACGATGGCATCACCCTGGTATCGACCACCGATACCAAAGGCATCATCACCCATTGCAACCAGGCGTTTGTGCACGCAAGCGGGTTTGACTACGCTGAACTCTTGGGCCAGCCGCATGACATCGTGCGCCACCCGGACGTGCCGCCCGAGGCCTTCAAGGACCTGTGGGCCACCATCGGGCGTGGCAGGCCGTGGTCGGGCATCGTGAAAAACCGCCGCAAGAACGGCGACCACTATTGGGTGCTGGCCAACGTCACCCCGGTGATGGACGGCGGCAAACCGCGCGCCTACATGTCGGTGCGGCTCAAACCGACGCGGGAACAGATCAAGGTGGCTGAAGCGGCCTACGCGCTGCTGGACGCGCAGCGCGCCAGTGGCAAGATCACCTTGCAACTCCACGCTGGTGGCATCCGCAAGGTGGGCTGGCGCGACTGGCCGGGCAGGATACACCGTATCAAACTGGGCCAGCGCGCCGCTGTCACTCTGCTGCTCATGCTCTCGCTCACTCTGCTGCCCGCCTGGCTGCTGGCCGGGCAGGATGCGATGACGGTGGCTGGTGCGCAATTGGCAGGTTGCTTGCTGGGTCTGGGTGTTTTCTGGAACTGGTTTCACCGCGCGCTGGCGCGCCCGCTGGCCGTGGCCACCACGCTGGCCAACGAACTGGCGGGCTGCAACCTCAATGGTCAGATCAGCTACGACACCACCAGCCCGCTGGGGTCCCTGATGCGCTCGCTGTGGCTGGGCAACCTCAACATGCGTGCCATCGTCGCCGATGTGCGCGCCGAGGTGCAAGGGGCCAATCTGGCGGCGCAGGACATTCACCAAGGCAGCGTCGAGCTGTCCAGCCACACCGAAACCCAGGCCGGTGAGGTGGAAAAGACCTCTGCTGCAGTGCGCGATATTGCCAACACCATCCAGCGCACCGCTGATACGGCGCATGCGCTTTCCAGCCTGAGCACCAATGCGAGTGCGCTGGCCACTGACGGTGCCCAAGCGATTGACCGGGTGTCCAACTCGATGCATGCGATTGAGGCCTCGTCCGACCGCATCACCGAGATCATCACGGTGATTGAAAAGCTCGCTTTTCAAACCAATTTGCTGGCGCTCAACGCCGCCGTGGAGGCTGCCCACGCGGGCGATCAGGGACGCGGGTTTGCCGTGGTGGCCGCCGAAGTGCGTGCGCTTGCGCGGCGCAGCAGCGAGGCCGTGCAGCAGATCCGTGCGTTGATTCAAGATTCGGTGCAGCAGGTGTCGCAAGGCACGCAGACGGTGGATGTGGCCGCCAACACCATCCGCACGGCCGTGGATGCGGTGCGCGAGGTGACCTCGCGGCTGGGAGAGATCACGCTGGCCACGCAGGACGAGTCGGTGGGGGTGTCGCAAATCAGCGAGGCGATGCACCTGCTGGACGTGGTGACCCAGCAAAACGCCGACTTGGCGTTGCAGGCCAGTGCCGATTGCGAGGGGCTGACCGAGCGTGCCGATACGCTGGTGCGTGCAGTCAAGGTGTTCATGATGCGCTGAGCAGCGCATATTTATATATCAAATCGCCTTCTAGCCCTTATTCGTAAAGGGTAAGCAGCTATTTATTTGGTAGTGATTTGAAGATCACTGCAACTGGATGGTCTTGAGCTTGCGATACAGCGAGCGTTCGCTGATGCCCAGTTGCGCAGCCAGCTCGGCGCGGCTGCCGGGGTGGGCCTTGACCATGTCCAGCAGCGCCGCACGCTCCACAGATTTGAGCGCCCCCGGTGTCGCGATGGGTGCCTGACCGGGCAAGCTGATGACCGCGCGCTCCAGCTCGTCCGCGCCCGGTGCGCTTGAGCGCGCCCGCCGGCCCGCCAGCAAGGCCTGCTCCACATGCGAGGCCTCCAGCACGTCGCCATCACACAGCAGGGCCGAGCGTTCCAGCAAATTGCGCAGTTCACGCACGTTGCCCGGGTAGTTCTGGATGTTGAGCAACTGCAGGGCCGCATCGCTGAGCTTGAGCTTGCGTTGCCCGGCCACCCGCTGCAGCAGTGCCTGGGCCAGCAAGGCGATGTCATCGCGGCGCTCGCGTAAGGCAGGCAGATGGATGGGGAAGGTGCTCAGGCGGTAGTACAGGTCTTCGCGGAATTTGCCTTGGGCCACCAAGTCGTCCAGGTTGCGGTGGGTGGCCGACACCACCCGGATGTCGGCATGACGCTGCTCGGAGCTGCCCACGCGCCGGTAGGTGCCGGTCTCCAGCAGGCGCAGCAGCTTGACCTGCATGGTCAGCGGGATGTCGCCTACCTCGTCCAGAAATAGCGTGCCACCGCTGGCGGCTTCCACCAGTCCGCTTCGTGCGGTATTGGCGCCGGTAAAAGCGCCGCGCTCATGGCCAAAGAGTTCGGACTCGAACAGGTTTTCAGGCAGGCTGGAGCAATCCACCGGCACCAGCGACCGGGCTGCGCGGGGGCTGGCCTCATGCACGGCACGCGCCACCAGTTCTTTGCCGGTACCGGATTCGCCCAGCAGCAGCACCGTTGCCATGGATGGAGCGACTCGCGCCACCATGGCCAGCATGTGCTGAAAAGTAGCCGAGCGTCCGATCAAACCCTGCGCTTTTGACTGGCCCTCGGCCACGCGCAGCGACTCCATCTTTTCAATGAAAAACGCCTGCTTGCCTTGGGCATTGAGCAGCGGAGCCAACTCGATGTTGACGTACTCCTCACCCTTGGCCGTGTGGTGCAGGTGCAGGACGCGTTCGCGCTGGCCCGATTCACGTGCCTTCATCAGCGGGCAGGATTCGCCCGACTGGTCACACGGCACGCTGAAGCGATGCGAGACCTCATAACAGGTGCGCCCCACCACACCACGGTCCGGGCTGAACTGGCGCCGGTACGCCGCATTGGCGGCCAGGATGCGGTACTGCGTGTCAAACAGGATGTGGGGTTCTGGAAGTCCTTCCAGAAATGACATGAGTTCAGGCAGTGGTTTCATCAAACGGACGTCTCGGGTGGTTGGTTTTGGCAGCGAGTGTATGTCATAACGCTGCCAGTCTGCCATATTTGGCAGACTTGGTTATGGGCTATAACCCGATTATTTTTGTCAACTTCTCAAGTGCTTGAAATTGAACAGGTTTTTCGTGATTTTCAGAGTGGCACGTTTATTGATTACAAGCAAGGCAACACCATGAATACATGGGGGTTATTTTTTTGTACTTCAGGAGGACGTGATGTCTGTTTCCCAACCTTTCAATGCGCTGGCGGCCAATGCCAGTGACCATGATGCCGAGCGCCGCAACATGGTGATGCTGACGGTGGCTGTAGCGGGTGCGGCAACGGTCGCCACAGCCATTCCGCTGGTGTCGAGTTTTGCCCCCAGCCAAAGGGCGTTGGCCGCAGGCGCGGCGGTTGAGGCCGATATCACTGATCTGGCACCAGGCGCCATTAAAACCTTTGAATGGCGCGGCAAACCGGTGTGGATCTATCGCCGGACTGAAGAAACCATTGCCGACCTGCCCACCCTCAATGACCGCCTGGTCGATCCTCAGTCCGAGGTCAAAAGCCAGCAACCCGTCTATGCGCAAAATGTCACGCGCTCGATCAAGCCGGAGTATTTGGTTGCCGTGGGTATCTGTACCCATCTGGGCTGTTCACCGGGTGCGGTGCCCAAAGGCACCTCCAATCCCAGCGTGGGTGCGGACTGGAAGGGCGGCTTTTTCTGCCCCTGCCACGGCTCGACCTTTGACTCGGCCGGGCGTGTCTTCAAGAACAAGCCTGCGCCGACAAACCTTGAAATTCCCCCACACAAGTACTTGAGCGATGGTCGGGTGCTGATTGGTGAAGACAACACAGCCTGAAATCAGCCAGCGCTTGAGGCACACTCAGCGCCTGCTTGGTTAGCCTCAAGAGGATAGACAGATGAATGTAAAGACTGAGACAACGCCATACGAGATGATCGGCGGCGAAGCCGGCATTCACCGGCTGGTGGACCGCTTTTATGCCTTGATGGACGAATTGCCTGAGGCCTATATGGTGCGCAAAATGCATCCGGAAAGTCTGGCGGGCAGTGCACAGAGCCTGTTTGAATTTCTCTCGGGCTGGTTTGGCGGCCCACCGCTGTATGAAGCCAAAAAAGGCCACCCGCGCCTTCGCATGCGTCATGCGCCCTATGCAGTGGATCGGGCGGTGCACGACGAGTGGATGCTCTGCATGAAGCAGGCGATCGAAGAGCAGGTGCCCGATGCGGCTTTTCGTGACTGGTTGCTGGGTACTTTTTCGCAAATGGCCAACCACATGATCAATACCGAACACGCGCCACCCTGCCATTTTGGTATGCCAGCGACTGCCTAAGCTGGCAGTCGAGGCAAGGTCTGCAGGACGAAAAGACCGCAGACTTTATATAAGTCATTGATTCTATTAAGGCGGGTCGACGCTCGCGTTCTGGCATGTTTCTTGATCTATATCTAGAAACATGCCCAGAACTGACATGACAAAGCACGCTCACCACATCCCGGATTTTCGTTTCTGTACGAGGGCGTGAGTTGTATTTTCGAATCCTCAACAACGAAAACAGTGGCGAGCTCACCTACTTGCTGGCTGATCTGTCTGCGGGCGAAGCCGTCTTGATAGACCCCCATGGCCGCGATTTGCCGGTTCTGGCCGCGTTGCTCTCGGAGCGCGATCTGCGCCTGCGCTGGATATTGCGCACCCATCATCACGATGCCATTCACACGACCGAACCCGCCCAGCTGGCCTGCTTGGGTGCGCCGGTGGTGCAGGGCGCTGATACCACCGGCGATCCTGGCCACCTGGGTCAGGACGGCGCGGTCCTGCCGTTTGGCGATGAGTTGATTCACGTGGTGGCGACGCCAGGGCACACACCCACCTGTGTGAGTTTTGCCTGGCGAGACCGGTTCTTTTGTGGCGGCCTGCTGGCGGTGACGGCTTGCCCGCACCAGGTCAAGCCACAGGCCCCGGAGGCCTTGTGGGACAGTGTGACCCAGAAAGTTTTTACACTATCCGACGAAACACTGCTCTTTGCCGGGCACGAGCAGCGCGCGCGCGCTGTGAGCACGGTGCTTGAGCAGCGGCGCTGGCACCCTTTTTTCTCAGGTTTGACCCGCGATGAATTTTTAGCGCACATGGCCGCGTTGTTGGAACGCCCAGTGCCTGCTCCCACTTTTTGAGGAATGACCCATGAATGCCGAAGTAAAAGATATCAAAAAAGTGATCCCCATCACCCCGGTGGAATTCGAACCCGATGGTGAGCTGGTGTCGTTGTATGCCGCGCACGAAAAGATTTATCCGCGCAGCGTGAAGGGCGTTTTCTCCAACTGGCGCTGGATCATGGTGTGGGTCACGCAGATCATCTTCTATGGCTTGCCGTGGGTTGAGTGGGGCCAGCGACAGGCGGTGTTGTTTGATCTGGGTGTGCGTCGCTTTTACATTTTTGGTCTGGTGCTTTACCCACAGGACTTCATTTACCTGACCGGCATGCTGATCATTGCCGCTCTGTCTCTGTTCCTTTTCACCGCAGTTGCCGGCCGGCTCTGGTGTGGTTATGCCTGCCCACAGACGGTGTACACCGAGATATTTCTCTGGTTTGAAAAGCTGGTGGAAGGTGACCGTGCCGCTCGCATTCGCCGCGACGAAGGATCGATGACTGTCGAGAAGGTGGGCCGCAAAGCCGCCAAACATTTCTTGTGGATTGCCTTCTCGCTCTGGACGGGCTTCACTTTTGTGGGCTACTTTGCGCCGATTCGGGACCTGGGTTCAGACATCATCAGCAACAACATGAGTGCCTGGGGCTATTTCTGGGTGTTCTTTTACGGCTTTGCCACCTACGGCAATGCGGGTTTCATGCGCGAACAGGTGTGCAAACACATGTGCCCCTATGCACGTTTCCAGAGCGTGATGTTCGACAAGGACACCCTGATCGTGACTTACGATGCCGAGCGCGGCGAACCCCGTGGCGCGCGCTCCAAGAAGGCTGACCCGACCAAGCTCAACCTGGGTGCCTGCGTCGATTGCAGCTTGTGCGTGCAGGTGTGCCCCACCGGTATCGATATCCGCAAGGGCTTGCAGTACGAGTGCATTGGCTGTGGGGCCTGCGCCGACGTGTGCGACACGGTGATGGACAAGGTGGGCTACGCACGCGGTCTGGTCAAGTACTCCACCGAAAACGCGATGACCAACAAGTGGAGCCAGCAGCAGACGCTGCGGCACGTGTTCCGTCCGCGTATTCTGGCGTACACCGGTATCTTGCTGGCCATTGTGCTGGCCATCATGGTCAGCCTGGCGACCCGCACGCCGTTCAAAGTGGATATCGTGCGTGACCGTGGCGTGATGGCTCGTGTGGTGGACGCGGGCAAGACCGAAAACGTTTACCGCCTGCAGGTGATGAACGCGACCGAGTCAGGCCAGCGCTACCGTTTCTCGGTGTCCGGTTTGCCCGGCCTGGCGCTGACCTCTGAGGATACGGTGAGCGTGCAATCGACAGAAGCGCGTACCGTGCCGATGCGGATTCAATTGCCCTTTGAGGGTGCGTCTGTCGGCTCACATGAAATCCAGATCACGATTGAGTCGCTGGACAGTCCGGGCAAGCTGGTCGAAAAGACCACCTTCCTGGTTCCCCAGCAGTGAGCCAATCTCGGCACAGCCACTTGATGCCTGGCCAGAATTGAACGGGTGGTGTTGACGTTTGCCTTGGGCATACTGGCGGCATGGGCGTTGATGCTGGGAGCTAATGCGCTGATTTTTCACGGTTTGCGCGCCCCCAGAGTTGCTTACGCGCAGGCCCCGGCTGGCGATTTTGGTGTGGCGACCGCTGTCAGCATCCCGACCGGCAACCAAAAGACGCTGACGGGATGGTTTGTCCAGGCAAATGGGCCGACCAAGTCACCTGCCGTGGTGGTGATGCATGGCTGGGGTGCCAATGCCAGCCTGATGCAGGGCTGCATCGCGCCGCTGCACTCAGCGGGGCTCGCAGTTTTGCTGCTCGATGCGCGCTGTCATGGCCGCAGCGACGGCGATTCCCACACGTCACTCCCCCGTTTTGCCGAAGATATTGAGGCCGGTCTGGACTGGCTGCGCAGCCAGTCGCAGCTCAATGCGCGGCAACTGGCTGTGATCGGTCACAGCGTGGGGGCAGGTGCAGCGCTGTTGTCGGCCACCCGCTGCAGTGAGGTCCGGGCCGTGGTGAGTCTGAGCGCCTTTGCGCATCCGCATGAAGTGATGCGGCGGTACCTGGCCAGTTGCCGCATTCCTTATCTGCTCGTGGGTTGGTATGTGTTGCGGCATGTGCAAAAAGTGATAGGTTCCCGATTTGATGACATTGCGCCGCTTCGCAGCATCACCCGGCTCAATTGCCCGGTGCTGCTGGTACACGGGAGAGAGGATGAAATGGTGCCCCTCAGCGACGCCCGGCGGCTTTTGGCCGCAGGCCACCCGGGTTCGGTACGTCTGCTTGAAGTCGCCGGGCGACATGACCTCAGCACATCGCTTGACGAACACCTGCCCGAGATTACCGACTTTTTGCGTCAGTCGCTTGAGCCGCAAAAACAATGATCACGTTCACAATAGGTCCGTTTGAAACGTCAATGACCAAGAAAGTGAAAAAATAGAGACCATGGAGAGCGTGATGTTCATCGCCTTGTTGGGCGCAGTGATTGGCGTGGTGCTGGCCTTTACAGGCGCCGGGGGGGGCATTTTGTCCGTTCCTTTGCTGGTGTTCGGGCTGCATTTGTCCGTACAGCAGGCGGCGCCTATCGGCTTATCGGCAGTTTTCGCTGCGGCGCTTTTGGGAACATTCCTGGGCCTAAGAGAGGGCATCGTGCGTTATCGCGCAGCGGCCTTGGTGGGCGTTGCTGGCATGCTGACAGCACCTATTGGGTTTTTCCTTGCGCAAAACGTTCCTAACCGACCTTTGACCGTGGCGTTCGCTGGTGTGCTTCTCTACACCGCGTGGCGTGGTCTTTCGCGATCCCCGATGCCAGTTGCCGCAAAAACCCAAGCACCGTGCGTTGTCAGTGCGGTGGATCATCGGCTGACCTGGACGCGAGCTTGCGCTCGGGCGCTTTCAGGCACGGGATTTGTTTCTGGCCTGCTCAGCGGCCTGCTCGGTGTCGGTGGTGGCTTTGTGATTGTGCCGGCGCTGTCGAGGTATACCAATCTGCCTATCCGCAGTGTGCAGGCCACGTCACTGGCTGTTATCGCACTCGTGTCGCTCAGCGGTGTGGCATCTGCCGCCGTGAGTGGCAATTTGAACTGGCGCATTTCCTTGCCCTTTGCGACAGGTGCCATTCTGGCGCTGCTGGCGGGCCGAATTCTGGCCAGTAAAGTGCATCCAAAGCGATTGCAACAGGCATTTGCCTGGTTTTGCGTGGTAGTGGCGTTCCTGATGCTGGCGCGTGCGGCGGGCCTGCTGAGCACCTGATGGCGACCTTTACAATGATTTCAGACACATGGGGAACGCATGAAAATCTTGATTTCAAACGACGATGGCTTTCAGGCGCCCGGCGTTGTGGCGCTTTATGAGGCCCTCAAAGACATCGCTGAGGTTGAGGTGGTGGCGCCGGAACACAACAACAGTGCCAAATCCAACGCCCTCACGCTGCATTCGCCCTTGTACGTCCACCGGGCGGCTAACGGCTTTCGGTATGTCAACGGTACACCGGCAGACTGCGTCCACATTGCCCTGACAGGTTTGCTCGACTATCGCCCCGATCTGGTGGTGTCGGGCATCAACAACGGTGCCAATATGGGTGACGACACCATCTACTCGGGCACGGTTGGCGCCGCCATGGAGGGTTACTTGTTTGGTATTCCGTCGATCGCTTTTTCGCAGGTGCAAAAGGATTGGTTGCATCTGGATGCTGCTGCCCAAAAGGCGCGCGAGATGGTGCTGCAGATGGCTAATTTAAGCCTTGTTGGCAGCAGCGCCTGGCTGCTTAATGTGAACATTCCCAACCTGCCCACCGATCAAATGGGCCATGTCAAGCTGTGCCGCTTGGGTCGTCGGCATGCGGCAGAGCCCGTGATCACCCAGAAGAGCCCACGCGGCGAAACGATGTACTGGATTGGTGCGGCCGGTGCTGCCAAAGATGATGCCGATGGCACCGATTTTCATGCCACATCCCTAGGTCATATCGCGATAACACCGCTTAAGGTGGATCTCACGGACCACGATAACCTGGGTTACTGGGCGCAAACCACCGTACGACTGTCGTCTGGCATGGGCTTGGCTTGATGTCGCAAGGCAGCCAGTCCAGCGTCAAGGTCCGTCCGGGTTTTCCTGCTCGTCTGGGTCCCAGCCAGCCCGGTAAGTCACCACCGCCAACGATCCGGTCAATCAGCCCCCGTGTAGCCCACGCGCCTGCAGGTTTGGGCATGGATTCCATTGCAGTGCGCCAAAGCATGGTGAGCAAGTTGGCCCAGCAGGGCATCGCTGATCCGCTGGTACTGTCTGCCATGGGGGCTGTGGAGCGGCATCGTTTTGTCGATTCAGCGCTGGTCAATCAGGCTTACGAAGACACCAGCCTGCCAATTGGCCTGGGTCAGACCATTTCCAAGCCTGGTGTGGTGTCACGCATGCTGGAGTTGATGCACCAGGGCAGTACCGGCCGTCTGGGGCGTGTGCTTGAAATTGGCACGGGCTGCGGGTACCAGGCGGCATTACTCAGCCATTTGTGTACCGAGGTGTATTCCATTGAGCGTCTTCGCGGTCTGCATGACAAGGCGCGGGACAACCTGCGGCATTTGCGTCTGGCCAATGTACATCTGTTGTTTGGTGACGGTATGGCAGGCTACGCCAAGGGCGCGCCTTATGCGGGCATCATTGCCGCTGCCGGAGGTGAGGCTTTGCCAGCCTGTTGGCTGGATCAACTCGCTGTGGGTGGCCGTCTGGTGGCCCCGGTGGCAGCAGGTGCGTTGAGCCCCGGGCGTCAAGCCCTGGTGGTGGTTGACAAGACGGCGCAGGGGCTGCGCCACACGGTGATGGAAGCCGTTCACTTCGTCCCTTTAAAATCGGGCATCGCTTGACAGAGGTTTTTATGACGTGTTTTTCTCGACGACTTGGTTTTGGGGTGTTGATCGCTGCGGCGGCACTTGCGTTGGGGGGCTGTGGGTCGAAAATACTCAACCGCGCGCCAGTAGAAGACCGCCCGACGAGATCGTCTGCCCAGGTGCCTGCGGAAGTGGCTCCGGTGAGCCAGCCACCGGGCTATGAAAACGCAGGCAAGCCGGGTTATTACACCGTCAAGCCTGGCGATAATTTGTTGAGAATCGCTCTAGAGCATGGCCAGAGCACGCAGGACATCGCGCGCTGGAACTCCCTGGAGAACCCAAACCGTATCGAAGTGGGACAAGTCTTGCGCGTGATACCGCCTGCAAGCACTGAAGTGGTGGTTAAACCCATCGCCAAGCCACAGGTGGTCGCTACGCCTGCCGCATCCAACCCAGTAGCGGCGGCTGAAACGCCCGCACCTGCAGCCAGTGCTCCGAGTAGTCGGCCCATGGCGGCAGAGGATGACATCAACTGGATCTGGCCCGCCAATGGGGTGGTGCTTGCAGGCTTTGACGATGTCAAAAACAAGGGCATTGATATTGGTGGCAAGGCGGGTGATCCCGTGGTGGCAGCGGCCGATGGCCGGGTCGTTTACGTCGGCGCAGGCCTAAGGGGCTACGGCAACCTGATCATCCTGAAACACAACAATGTCTATCTCACTGCGTATGCCCACAACCAGACGCTGTTGGTCAAGGAAGACCAATCGGTACTCAAAGGCCAGAAGATCGCCGAGATGGGTAACAGCGACGCTGACCGCGTCAAGCTGCATTTTGAAGTGCGTCGCCAGGGCAAGCCGGTCGACCCCACCAAATATCTGCCGGCACGCTAGCACCAGCCTGTCTATTTGACCTGACCGCTGTTGACGGCCTATGTCACTTCACTGCCGTAGCTTATGACCGAAAAATTTGAAACAACTGTGGCCAAAGCTTGTCCTGACAACTGGTTGCAGGTTGAATCGCTCGACCTGGACGCGCAGGGTGTGGCCCATAAGGCCGATGGCAAAGTGGTTTTCATTGAGGGCGCGCTTCCTTTTGAGTGGGTCAGCGCCAACATCAATCGTCACAAAAACAACTGGGAGCAGGGCACGCTGACGCAGATTCATCGCGAATCGTCCCAGCGTGTCAAGCCCGACTGTCCGCATTTCGGCCTACATACCGGGGCCTGTGGTGGCTGCAAGATGCAGCATTTGCACAGCGCCGCGCAGGTGGCGGTCAAGCAACGTGCGCTGGAAGACAACTTGTGGCACCTGGGCAAAGTCAAACCCGATCAAATGTTGCGGCCTGTGGAAGGCCCGACGTGGGGCTATCGCTATCGGGCCCGCCTGTCGGTGCGTTTCGTCCGAAAAAAGGGCACGGTACTGGTAGGTTTTCATGAGCGCAAAAGCCGCTATGTCGCAGATATGGGCGTTTGCCCGGTGTTGCCACCGCTTGTCAGTGCCATGTTGATGCCTTTGCGGCAACTGATATTGTCCATGGATGCGGTGGAAACCTGTCCGCAGATTGAACTCGCCTGCGGCGACAAGGTAATTGCGCTGGTGCTGCGCCATCTGGAGCCGTTGAGCAACGCCGACTTGGTGCGTCTGCGCGCCTTTGCGGCAGAAAATGACGGCGTTCAGTGGTGGCTGCAAGCCAAGGGACCAGAAACCGTGTGCTTGCTGGATGAAGGTGGCGAGGTCTTGTCCTACGCGCTGCCCGAGTTTGGCATCACCATGCCGTTCAAGCCAACCGACTTTACCCAGGTCAACCCGCAGATCAACCGGGTGTTGGTGTCGCGGGCCTTGCGGCTGCTGGACGTGCAGACGAGCGAGCGCGTGATTGACTGGTTTTGCGGCTTGGGCAACTTCACCTTGCCATTGGCGACCCAGGCCGCTGAGGTGTTGGGCATTGAGGGGAGCGAGGTATTGGTCGCTCGCGCGTATGAAAACTATGAATCAAATCGTGCTCAGGCCTTTACAAATAAAGGGCTATGCATTACGAAAGTTATAGCAAGAAACCTGTTTGAACTCACGCCCGAGATGCTGGTGCATGACGGTGTGGCAGACAAGTGGTTGGTAGATCCGCCGCGTGAGGGGGCGTTTGCCTTGGCGTTGGCCTTGGCTGAACTGCACCGGCAGCGATCAGGGACCTCCGAGGAAGAGCCAACACCCGGTGCCACGGACTGGCACCCGCCCAGGCGGATTGTTTATGTGAGTTGCAATCCATCGACCCTAGCGCGCGATGCAAGCTTGCTGGTGCATCAGGCCGGATATAGGTGCTCGGCAGCGGGCGTGGTGAACATGTTCCCGCATACCGCGCATGTCGAGAGCATCGCAGTGTTTGATTTGAACGAGTGATTCTGGCATCTGGGTTGGTGGCCCAGGTGCCACCATGCCGTGCTGTCTGTCAGTGCGTCGCCGCCTTGCCTTTTGAAGGGGCCTTGGGCTCGTCGATGATTTCTTCAGCCAGTGCGGGCGCGGCCGCAGGAGCCACGATCTCGGCGCGCTGCCCTTCGAGCTTGTTTTCGCGCATATAGGCATCCATTTCAAGCCAACCCGCGTAGATCGATGCCTTGTTGATGCCCTTGTTCAGGGCGTAACAGTCTTCAATACTGCGTAAACCGTTTCGGCAAGCAGCGCCAACGGCTTTGGCATCGGCTTCCTTCTGCGCAATTCTGGGGTCAGGCCCCAGGCCCAGCATGTCACAAGCCGACAGCAGCAGGGCGACCAAGAGGATCAGCAAACGTCTGGACATGGTAGGACAAGAAGAAGGGGTACGTACAGTCAGGATGATACTTTTGATTCAAACACGCTTGCAAAATGGCTAAGCAAGAAAAAAGGCCCGAATGGGCCTTTTTTTCGAGCGCTAGGCACCACTCATTCAATCGCGCTCACCACCCATGATGCCCAACAAGGCCAGCAAACTTTGGAACACGTTGATGAGGTCCAAGTACAGCGCCAGCGTGGCGCTGATGTAATTGGTTTCACCGCCGTCCACGATTCGTTTCAAGTCGTAGAGCATGTAGGCGCTGAAAACGCCAATTGCCATTACCGATATCGCCATCATGCCGGCCGTGGAGCCGACAAACACGTTGATGATGCCGCCGACCAAAATGGCCAGGGCGCCGACAAATAGCCACTTGCCCATGCCCGAGAGATCACGCTTGATGATGCTCGACAGGCTTGCCATGGCGAAAAACACGCCTGCCGTGCCACCAAAAGCCGTCATGATCAACTCAGGGCCGTTCTTGAAGCCAAGCACCATGGCGATCATGCGTGACAGCATGAGCCCCATGAAAAAAGTGAAACCCAGCAGCACCGGCACGCCGGCGGACGAATTCTTGGTCTTTTCAATGGCGAAGATAAAACCGAACGCGCCACCCAAAAACACGAGCATTCCCAAACCACCGCCGAGCGATCGCGTCATTCCTGTTGCAACGCCCAACCAAGCACCCAGAACCGTGGGGACCAGACTGAGGGCCAGCAACCAGTAGGTATTTCGCAATACCCGGTTGCGCTGCTGCGCGTCAGCGTTCAAGCCGTAGCTGCGGTCAATTGACTGAATGTTGTCGGACATTGAAGACTCCTTTACTGCCGGAAAATCGTTGACAAGGCGTTAGTTTAAGGTGAACCATGCTTTTTCAAGCCTGGATCGTTGCGCATGATCCTACTTTTCGTGAGGCCACTTGTGACCAGAATAACTGAAAAAGGGTAACGAGCCAACGTTATGCTTGCCGTTTTACATATCAAGAAGCCGCCAACATGAAAAACAAACCCTTCCTGGAAGTCTCGGACCTCAAGGCGATTGCCGCAGCTGCTGAAGCCGAAGCTATTCGCAACCAATGGGCCGTCACGATTGCTATTGTGGACGATGGTGGCCATCTGTTGTGGCTACAGCGTCTGGATGGCGCAGCGGCAGTGTCTGCGCACATCGCGCCCGCCAAAGCCCATACAGCCGCTTTGGGGCGGCGCGAGAGCAAGGTCTACGAAGACGTGGTGAATGGTGGGCGTACCTCATTCTTGAGCGCACCAGCGATTGAGGGTCTTCTGGAAGGGGGCGTGCCCATTTTGAAGGACGGCTTGTGTCTGGGTGCCGTGGGTGTCAGCGGCGTCAAGTCCAGCGAGGACGCACAAATCGCCAAAGCAGGTATCGCTGCACTGGGAAGATGACAGCGTAGCGATCGTCAACGAGGTGGCTTGAAGTTGATCGGCACGTCAAACCACATGTCTCTTGTCTGACCGTCAACTTTTCCCGGGATATAACGCCAACTCAAAACAGCCCTTAAAGCGGCCTGATCCAGGCGATCAAAACCACTGGATTGCACAACCTTGCCTTCCAGAGCGCGACCGTTTTTGCCGATCAGAACTCGCACCAGCACTTTGCCAGTTTCGTTGAGTCGAAGGCTCAGGGCTGGATATGCGGGCGCGGGGTTGTTGAGGTATTCAGCATTGCTGGATGGCAATTGCACGGCGGGGGCAGGCGCAGTGTTGACTGACGTGGTGCTTGAAGCCGCAGCAGTTGCAGGGTTTTCGGACCTGACAGATGACTCGGCCTCTTTCGGTGAGTTCGATACCAAAGGTGTCGTGTCGGTGGGTGCGGTGACGCTGGGTGGAGGTGCGGGCGCGGGAACTTCATGGGTTGCCACCGCGTGTGTTGAACGTTTTTGCACACGTCCTGGGTCACTCTTGACATTGGGAACGGGTGGCGCGGGGGCTGCCTGAGGCAACAGAATTTGCCGGGTTTGGACGGGTGCCAAGACGATCTCAGACTGGTCCGGGCGCTGGCTCACCTGAATCCAGCCCAATAGTGCCAGGTGAATGCACAACACGCCGAAGCTGATGAAAAGGAACCTCAAGCCAAGTCTGGAGTTGTTGATGGGACCTGCCCCGAAGAGTGCCCCAGGTTCAGAAAGACCAATCAGTAGGTGAGCCGCTCGGGCCGCAGCTCTTGCAATATGGTGGTCGCAATCTCTTCGATGGATTTGGTGGTGGTGGAAAGCCACCGGATGCCTGAGCGGCGCATCATTGACTCGGCCTCTTTGACCTCATGACGGCAATTGGCCAGCGATGCGTATTTGGAATTGGGGCGTCGCTCATTGCGTATTTCACTGAGCCGCTCGGGTTGGATGGACAAACCAAACAGCTTTTTGCGTTGTGCCTTGAGGGCGGGGGGCAGGTCCTGGCGCTCAAAATCTTCAGGAATCAGCGGGTAGTTGGACGCTTTCAGGCCGTATTGCATGGCCAAATACAGCGATGTGGGCGTTTTCCCGCTTCGGCTGACGCCAATCAGGATCACATCAGAGTTTTCCAGATCGCGGTTGGACTGTCCATCGTCATGTTCCAGCGAAAAGTTGATCGCCTCGATGCGCGACTGGTACTCCTGGCTCTTGCTGGAGTCACTGAAGCGGCCAATTCGGTGGTTCGATTTGAGATTGAGTTCCTTTTCCAGCGGGTGGACAAAAGTGCTGAACATGTCCATCAGCATGCCATGGCAATGCTCGTTGATGACTGTCAGCACCTCTGAGTTGGCCAGCGTCAGAAAGACCACGGGGCGCTTGTTGTCAATCGTCATCGCGTGATTGATTTGCCGCACAACCGTGTGCGCCTTGTCCACGCTGTCGATAAAGGGCAATCTGACTCGCTGGAGGTTGGCCTCAAACTGGTTAAGGATGGCGTTGCCAAACGTCTCGGCAGTGATGCCAGTGCCATCGGAGACAAAAAAAACGGTGCGATTGGGCATGGTGCGGCGGAGTTTGGGTTGGGATGACTTGTGCGCAAAGTCTCGCAGACAGCCCCTGTTTAAGGGGGCTTCAGCTTCGCACAAGCCTACAATTATTATCAACCAATTGATTTGCCACCCAGCCCTCGTCTCAGAACACAACAACATACGGACATGGGCCGTGCTTTGACCCCAATTGACCAGTTCATCGGGGCATGACCAGTTTTTTAACTTCTGGAGTTTTTTCATGACAGCACTTTTCTCGCCGACCGATCTGGTCGTCCCGTTTGAACAATTGAGAATGACCGATGTCGATTCGGTTGGTGGCAAGAACGCCAGCCTGGGCGAAATGATTTCCAACTTGCCGACAGGGGTGAAGGTGCCAACCGGTTTTGCCACAACGGCCCATGCGTTTCGCCAGTTTCTCGCCTATGAAAACCTGAGTCAGAAAATCAATGATCGTCTGGCAGTGCTCGATACCGAAGATGTCAATGCCTTGGCGATCGCTGGTGCCGAAATCCGGGCGATGGTCGAGATCCAGCCGTTTCCGGCTGATTTTGAGCGTGATATCCGGGCTGCTTTCGCAGTTCTTTGCGGCGAAAACACCGATGCATCTTTTGCCGTTCGCTCCTCCGCGACCGCAGAAGACTTACCGGATGCCTCGTTTGCCGGACAACAGGAGACTTTCCTGAATGTCACGGGTATCGACGACGTGTTGCACAAGATGCGTGAGGTATTTGCCTCGCTATACAACGACCGCGCCATCAGTTACCGGGTTCACAAAGGGTTTGCGCACGAACACGTCGCACTTAGCGCCGGGGTGCAACGCATGGTGCGCTCCGATCTGGGCGCGGCGGGGGTCATGTTCACGCTGGATACCGAATCGGGTTTTGAAGATGTGGTTTTCATTACTTCCAGCTACGGCCTGGGTGAGACCGTGGTGCAGGGCGCTGTTAATCCTGACGAGTTTTATGTGCACAAACCCATGCTCAAGGCGGGCAAACAGGCACTGATCCGCCGCAATCTTGGCTCCAAGCTGATCCAGATGCAGTTCTCTACAGCAGAAGAAAAAGCGGCAACCGGCAAGCTGGTCAAGACCACCGATGTTCCAACTGAATTGCGCAACCGTTATTCGCTGACAGATGCCGACGTGCAAAAGTTGGCCGCTTACGCCCTGGTGATTGAGGCACATTACGGTCGCCCCATGGACATTGAATGGGGCAAAGACGGTCTGGACGGTGAGCTTTACATCCTGCAAGCCCGTCCAGAAACGGTCAAGAGCCAGGCCGTCGGCAAAGTGGAACACCGCTACAAGCTCAAGGGCAAGGCTCCGGTCCTGGTCGAAGGGCGAGCTATTGGTCAAAAAATTGGTACCGGCCCGGTCAAAGTGGTTCACAGCATCACCGAGATGGACCGGGTGCTGGCAGGTGATGTGCTGGTGACCGACATGACCGACCCCAACTGGGAACCTGTCATGAAGCGGGCTTCGGCCATTGTGACCAATCGTGGTGGGCGCACCTGCCATGCTGCCATCATCGCCCGCGAGTTGGGTATCCCCGCAGTGGTGGGCTGTGGTAATGCAGATCAGGTGCTCAAGGACGGCATGTTGGTCACGGTGAGTTGCGCAGAGGGTGACACCGGGTTCATCTATGACGGCTTGCTGGAAACCGAGGTGACTGAGGTTCAGCGTGGCTCGATGCCTGAGATAACAGTCAAGATCATGATGAACGTGGGCAACCCGCAACTGGCGTTTGATTTTTGCCAGTTGCCGAACGCTGGCGTGGGTTTGGCGCGGCTGGAGTTCATCATCAACAACAACATTGGTGTGCACCCCAAAGCCATTCTGGACTATCCCAACATTGATGCCGACTTGAAAAAGGCGGTGGAATCGGTGGCCCGCGGCCATGCATCACCCAAGGCCTTTTATGTGGATCGGGTCGCAGAAGGGGTGGCAACAATTGCCGCAGCCTTCTGGCCCAAACCGGTGATCGTGCGCCTCTCTGACTTCAAGAGCAATGAGTACCGCAAACTGATTGGCGGCAGCCGGTATGAGCCCGAAGAAGAGAATCCAATGCTGGGTTTCCGCGGTGCTGCGCGGTATCTCAGTGCCGATTTTGGTGAAGCGTTTGCCATGGAGTGTGAGGCGCTCAAGCGGGTACGTGAAAACATGGGCCTGATCAACGTGCAGGTCATGGTGCCGTTTGTGCGAACTTTGGGGCAGGCCAAAAGAGTCACTGAACTGCTGGCGGAGCATGGCCTCAAGCGTGGCGAGAACGATCTCAAATTGATCATGATGTGCGAGATTCCCAGCAACGCGATCCTGGCCAATGAGTTCCTGCAGTATTTCGATGGCTTCTCGATTGGTTCCAACGATCTGACGCAGTTGACGCTGGGGCTGGATCGCGACTCGGGTCTGGAGTTACTCGCCAAGGATTTCGACGAGCGTGACCCGGCAGTTACGGCGTTAATCAGTCAGGCCATCAGTGCCTGCCTGGCGCAAGGCAAGTACATCGGTATTTGCGGACAGGGCCCCAGTGACCATCCCGACTTTGCCATCTGGCTGATGCAACAAGGCATTTCGTCGATTTCACTCAACCCGGACACGGTGGTGGCGACCTGGCAAAACCTGGCCAGCCAATAGCAAACACCTAGAGAACTTGGCACCATCGGGTGCCATCATCAGCAGATGATGAACCCTGAGGCGTCAGTGCCTGAAAGTCAACCTATCGCTCGCTTCACACGCTTGCAGGGTTGGCTGTTGCTTGCCTGGTTTTTGGGGTCTTTTGGGGTTGTCTTTTTTGCCCATGATTTGCGCCAGGTTCTGGCCGGTTGGCCAGTGTCCTATTGGTTTGCTGCGCAGGGCAGTTTGCTGATCTTCATTCTGATTGTTGCCGTCTATGCATGGCTTGCCAATCGTGCAGACGGCGCATCAGACGTTATCGACCCGGGCTTCGCGAAGTACACGCGACGCATTCACAAACGTTTTTTGGCGTTCGTTGTCCTGTTTCTATTGTTTGTGGTGGCGCTCGGTCTGGCCGAACACGCTGGCCTGAAAAAGATCTGGGTTGGTGCCATTTTTCTGTTTGCCACGGTCTTCCTCTATGCGCTGATCGGTATTTACGATCGGACATCCAAGGCATCGGAATACTACGTAGCCGGGCGGCGCATTCCCGCCATGTACAACGGTATGGCCGTAGCCGCAGACTGGATGAGCGCAGCTTCGTTCATCAGCATGGCGGGGGGGCTTTACTTGCAAGGGTTTTCCGGTTCAGGTTCACAGCCTGGCGGCCTGGTGTATGTGCTCGGCTGGACGGGCGGCTTTTGCCTCGTGGCCCTTCTGGTGGCCCCCCATTTGCGCAAAATGAACCTCTATACCGTCCCGGACTTTTTTGGCCAACGGTTTGGCGGACGTTGGCCGCGCATCATTGCAGCTTGGTCTGCGGTGTTGTGCTCGTTCACCTATGTAGTGGCTCAGATTTATGGTGTTGGTCTGATCACCTCGCGCCTGACAGGGGTGCAGTTCGAAATTGGCATCCTCCTCGGTCTGGGAGGGGTGTTGGTGTGCTCATTTTTGGGAGGTATGCGTGCAGTCACGTGGACACAGGTCACACAGTATGTGGTGCTGATTCTGGCCTTTTTGATTCCCGTCTCCTGGTTGGCCTATAAACAATTGGGTAGCCCCTTTGCCCCGGCACTCTACGGTCAGCAGTTACCCAAAATTGCTGAACTCGAACGTCAATTGATCGCTTCTCCTGCCGAGCAGGAAGTGATCAGGGAGTACGCCAGGCGGTCCGAGGACTACGCCTCCAAATTGGCCAACCTCCCCCAATCTCTGGAGACAGAAAAAAAATGGCATCGTGAAGAAGTTCGGAGGTTGACCCAAGGGCGCGCGGACGAGTCTCAGATCGTAGCAGCGCGGCGCGCCCTGGCCGCACTGCCGCGCGATGAGCTCATTGCCCGGGAGCGGTGGTCGCGCGCCATGAAAGAGAACCTGGACCGGGCCAAACCGCTGGCGGGCATGCCCGCCCACACGCATCCGTTTGCAGGCAACCCTGAAGGCACACCAGACGAGAGACAAGCATTTGAAACATCGCGGCTTAACTTTCTGGCTTTGATGTTTTGCCTGATGGTGGGTACCGCTGGTCTGCCTCACCTGTTGACCCGCTTTTACACGACTCCATCGGTCAAAGAGACCAGAAATTCGGTGACCTGGTCGCTGTTCTTTATTGCGCTTCTGTATTTGGCTGCACCCGCTTTGGCGGTGCTTGTCAAGTTTGAGATCATGGGCCACCTGGTCGGACAGCGTTTTGAGGATCTGCCGTCGTGGATTTCCCAATGGGCCAGGTTGGACCCTTCGTTAATTTCGGTCAGTGACATCAATGGCGACCACATTCTGCAGTTTGCCGAACTGCGGCTTGGGCCAGACATTGTGATGTTGGCGACGCCTGAGATCGGTGGATTGCCCTACGTTGTATCGGGTTTGGTGGCGGCCGGCGGGCTGGCAGCCGCGCTTTCCACGGCTGACGGGTTGCTGCTCACAATCGGCAACGCCTTGGCATACGACTTGTTTTATCGCGGGAGCAGTGATCGCAGAGGTGCTGTGCGCCGCGTGATGTTGTCCAAGTTTGCGCTGCTCATGGTCGCGCTTCTGGCGGCTTATGTGGCAGCCCAAAGGCCTGCAGATATCCTCATTCTGGTCTCGGCATCGTTCTCGCTGGCGGGTGCGGCGTTCGTTCCGGTGATGATTCTGGGCATTTTCTGGACCGGTGTCACGCGTTCAGCCGCGGTGTTGGGGATGCTCAGCGGTTTGGGCGTCACAGTGTATTACATGGCGATCAATGTGCCAGCCTTGCGGGCTTATTTGGGTTGGCAAGGATCGGGACTTTGGTATGGGATCGAGCCCATTTCTGCAGGCGTCTTTGGTGTGAGCGCGGGCCTCGCCGTCACCCTGTTGGTGAGTTTCATGACCCGCAATGCCAGCCAGGTGAGGTAGCAAGGGCAAGAACGGTGAGATAAAAGCTATAATATTCGGCTTACCTTGCCACACCCCAATAAGACGCTGGGGGTGGTTTTTCGCCTCAATCGAGGTACTTCCACAAGGAGTCTCAATGCGTCATTATGAAATCATCCTCATGATCCATCCGGATCAGAGCGAACAAGTTCCCGCCATGCTGGAACGCTACAAGGGCATGATTGTTGCCGGTGGCGGCAAAGTGCACCGGGTTGAAGACTGGGGTCGCCGCCAGTTGGTATATATGATCAACAAACTGGCCAAGGCCCATTACCTGTGCGTGAACATCGAAGCCGACCAGGCTGTGATGGCTGAACTGGAACACGCTTTCAAGTTCAATGATGCCGTGTTGCGCCACCTGACCGTGTTGAAGAAAAAGGCTGATACCGGCCCATCTTCGATGATGAAAACGGTCGAGCGCGAAGATGCCCGCAAGACGCAGCAAGCTGAATACCAGGCTTGAAGCCCGTGCCCTCTAGTATGCAGTGAGCCTTGCCAACCAACTGAGCCTGACAGCAAGCGTTCTTGAAGTTGAACCTTTGAGATACACGCCGTCGGGAATCCCTGCTCTTAATTGCCGTCTCGAACACGAGTCCGAGACGCTCGAAGCAGGTCAGTCAAGACAAGTCAAGGCCGTCATGAAGTCAGTGGCGTTTGGTGCAGTTGCAGAGCAACTTGCCAAGCAGGACATCGGCAGCATCTGGAATTTCAAGGGTTTTGTGGCAACGCCGCGTAGCGCCAAGCACATTGTGTTTCACATTCAAGAATTTGCTCAACAGTAACGCATTTCCAAATATTTAAGGAGTCCATCATGGCCGGACCAAAACGTTTCAATAACAAAGACAAGCGCCCGAAGCGCCCCGCTCAAAACCTGCTGTTCAAGCGCAAACGCTTTTGCCGCTTCACAGTGACCGGTGTCGAAGAGATTGACTATAAAGACATCGACACCCTGCGCGATTTCATCGCTGAAAACGGCAAGATCATCCCTGCGCGTCTGACAGGCACCCGTGCAATCTTTCAGCGCCAGCTCAACACCGCCATCAAGCGCGCCCGCTTCCTGGCCATGCTGCCTTACAGCGATCAGCACAAGATCTAAGGACAAACTACCATGCAAATCATTCTGCTCGACAAGGTAGTGAACCTTGGCAACCTCGGTGAAATCGTCAAAGTCAAAGACGGTTATGCGCGCAACTTCCTGATCCCGACCGGCCGCGCGCGCCGCGCCACGGAAGCTGCCAAGAAGGAATTTGAAGTTCGCCGCGCTGAACTCGAAAAAGTGGCGGCCGCCAAATTGGCTGAATGTCAGGCTATCGGCGAAAAACTGGCGGGTACCGTCTGCAAGTTGACGCAAAAAGCAGGTGTCGATGGCCGTCTGTTTGGATCCGTCACCAATGCTGACATCGCTGAAGAACTGACCAAGAACGGCTTTGCCGTGGCCAAGGCGCAAATTCGCATGCCCAATGGCCACATCAAGGTGGTGGGCGACAGCTCGGTGGGTGTTGCACTGCACACCGACGTGGTGGTCGATATCACGGTGTCGGTTTACGGCGAAACTGCCTAATCTTTCGCGCTTCTTCTCAAAGCCGCCCGGGCGCAAGCCTTGGCGGCTTTTGTATTGGTGCCACTGATGACCTGCTATTTACACAGCTTGTACACAGGTTTTACACGATTCGCCCCCAGCTTCTCACTCGACAGCTGTGTCATCACGCTTTAGCATCGAAGGCACCAAGGAATCACCCATGTCTGCTGTACTTTCTGCCCTCTACGACGAACAAACCCCTGACCGCCAAGTGGCGCAACTGCGTATTCCGCCGCACTCCATTGAGGCCGAATCCAGTGTGCTGGGCGGCCTGTTGCTTGACAACGCCGCCTGGGACCGGGTGAGTGACGTGCTGACCGAGCAGGATTTCTACCGCTACGAGCACCGCGCCGTGTTCGCGTCGATGAGCGTGCTGATCAATGCATCCAAGCCAGCTGACGTGATCACTGTCTATGAGCAGTTGCAAAGTTCTGGCAAGGCCGAGGAAATTGGTGGCCTGAGTTACCTGAACGCCCTGGCGCAGTATGTGCCCAGTGCTGGCAACATCCGCCGCTATGCCGAGATCGTGCGTGACCGCTCCATCCTGCGCAAGCTGGTGTCTACCAGCGAGGAAATCTCCGCCAACGCGTTTAACCCCAAGGGCCGACCCGTCGCTTCGATTCTGGACGAGGCGGAGCAGAAAATCTTCAACATTGGCGAGGAGGGTGCCCGGACCAAGCAGGGCTTCCAGACCATGGACACCTTGGTGGTTGATCTGCTCGACCGCGTTCAGGAGATGGCTGACAATCCCAACGATGTCACCGGGGTACCCACCGGCTTTTACGACTTGGACCGCATGACCGCCGGCCTGCAAGGCGGAGATCTGGTGGTGCTGGCAGCTCGCCCGTCGATGGGTAAAACCGCGCTGGCCATCAACATTGCCGAACATGTGGCGCTGAACGAGGGCTTGCCTGTCGCGGTGTTTTCGATGGAAATGGGTGCCGCACAGCTGGCCGTGCGTATCGTCGGCTCGATTGGTCGTATCGACCAGGGTCACCTGCGTACCGGCAAGCTCACCGATGACGAATGGCCACGCCTGACCGAGGCCATTGAAAAGCTGCGCACCATTTCCCTCCACATTGATGAGTCGGCCGGGCTGACATCGAGTGAATTGCGCGCCAATGCCCGGCGGCTGTCACGCCAGTGCGGTCAGTTGGGCCTGATCGTGGTGGATTATTTGCAACTGATGAGCGGCTCCAATGGCAGCGATGGCGAGAACCGCGCCACCGAACTCGGCGAAATCTCACGGGGCCTGAAAATGCTGGCCAAGGAGCTCAAATGCCCGGTGATTGCGCTGTCGCAGCTCAACCGCAGCGTGGAAACCCGCCCTGACAAGCGCCCAATGATGAGCGATTTGCGTGAATCAGGCGCCATCGAGCAGGATGCCGACATTATCATGTTCATCTACCGCGACGAATACTACACCAAAGATGCCTGCAAGGAACCCGGCGTGGCCGAGGTGATCATCGCCAAACAGCGTAATGGCCCCACAGGCGTCGTCAAGCTGGCGTTCCTGAACAAGATCACCAAATTTGAGTCACTGGCATCCGGTGCCAGCGGCGACTTCTAGAAGTTGTCGTGACAGGCCAAGGCTTCAAAGCGGAGTCCTGTCGGGCCGAAATACATCGGCCCAGGCCTCGTCTTTGATTTGATAGGAAATTAGCCCCCTAGCCCTTGCTGATAAAGGGCGAGAAGCTATAAAAATCAAAGTACTTCGCTCGCGAAATCTGCCAGCCTGGAGCGTTCGCCACGCGCCAGCGTGATGTGACCGCTGTGCTGCCAACCCTTGAATTTGTCAACCACGTAGGTCAGTCCGGACGAGCCTTCTGTCAGGTAAGGTGTATCAATCTGCGCGATGTTGCCCATGCAGATGATCTTGGTGCCCGGCCCCGCGCGGGTGATCAGTGTCTTCATTTGTTTGGGCGTTAGGTTTTGCGCCTCGTCGATGATCAGGTACTTGTTCATGAAGGTGCGGCCACGCATGAAGTTCATGCTCTTGATCTTGATGCGGCTGCGGATCAACTCGTTGGTGGCAGCGCGGCCCCATTCACCGGCGGCGGTGTCGGTTTTGCCAAGCACTTCGAGGTTGTCGTCCAGTGCGCCCATCCACGGGCCCATTTTTTCTTCTTCCGTGCCAGGCAGAAAACCAATGTCTTCGCCAACGCTGACCGTGGCGCGGGTGACGATGATCTCGGTGTAACGACGCTCATCGAGCACCTGCGTCAGGCCCGAGGCCAGCGCCATCAGCGTTTTGCCGGTGCCGGCCGTTCCGGTGAGGGTGACAAAGTCCACCTCGGGGTCCATCAGCAGGTTCATGGCAAAATTTTGCTCACGGTTGCGGGTGGTGATGCCCCACACCGCATTTTTCAGGTGGGTGAAGTCGCGCAGCGTCTTGAACACCGCCACCTTGCCGCGGATTTCGGTGACTTTAGCGTACAGGCTCGGTTCACCTGGCGACTCGAAATAGACAAACTGGTTGACCATCAGTTGTGGCACCACCGGGCCGCTGATGCGGTAGAAGGTATGCGCGCCTTGCTGCCAGCTTTCCACCGATTTGCCGTGGGTGATCCAGAAATCGGCGGGCAGGGCGTAGGCACCGGAGTACAGCAGGTCACCGTCTTCCAGCGTCTTGTCATTCTGGTAGTCATCGGTGGATAGCCCCAAGGCGCGGGCCTTGACGCGCATGTTGATGTCCTTGGACACCAAGACCACTTCACGTGGCGCGTATTGCTGGCGC
This sequence comes from uncultured beta proteobacterium, assembly GCA_903905735.1. Classification (GTDB taxonomy): domain Bacteria; phylum Pseudomonadota; class Gammaproteobacteria; order Burkholderiales; family Burkholderiaceae_C; genus Rhodoferax. The sequence continues at coordinate 63,876 of CAIVHU010000033.1, read as the reverse complement.
AAGGCTTCGACCACACCCAGAATCTGGTTGTCGGCCTTGCCCTGGGGCAGGCTCAAGGGCAGGTCGTAGTGCAGCAACTGGGTTTGGAAGAACAGGCGGCCACGCGCCTCGGGATGCCCCGTGGAGTCCAAAGGCAGACCCTTGGTGATGTCCGCACCCTGATGCTCGGCCAGCGCGTCCAGCGAACGGCTGGTCTGGCGACCGTTGCGGGCGACTTCGGTCATACCTTTTTTGTGAGCATCCAGCTCTTCGAGCACGATCATCGGCAGGAAAATGTCATGTTCTTCAAAGCGGAACAGGCAGGTGGGGTCGTGCAGCAGGACATTGGTGTCAAGCACAAACAAGCGCGTGGGGCCTTCATTCCGCTTGGCCCGGGCTCGGGTGCGTTCGGGTGCCCGGGCAGGATTGGCCGGGCGGGCAGTTTCGGGTGCAGCAGCAGATGCATCGGCCATAGTTGGGCGAGGCAGCTTGCTGGCTGGCGTGCGACTGACCGGTGCCGGTGTGCCTTGATTTTCAGCAACGACAGCAGGGGCACTCATGGTCACGGCGACTGGGACTGGTGTCGGCGCGGCATCGGGGGATTTGGCTCTGGGGCGCGATTTGGCAGGAGTTTCATACTCTTGAAGGGCTAGCAAAGCGGCGCGTTTGTTGGGAGCAGAAGGCAAGGGCATGAAAACTCTCAAAGTGAGGTGATGGGCTGGCTTTAAAAGCGAAACAGCCGCCATGTCACCAGGGCGGCTGTTTCAATAGAGTCGGTCGGAACGGTCAACAACATGCAAATGATTATGCACGAGCCGCTTGACGATGATGCTGGATGTCTTTTGGGGTGTGCGGGAATTTCAGGGCCAATTGGTCTTGTTGGTCAGGCCGCCACGGGCGTCTTTTTGAGTGCCTTGACGGCTTCCAGCACTTCGTCCACATGGCCGGGCACCTTGAGGCCACGCCATTCCTCCTTGAGGCAGCCATCGGTGCCGATCAGGAAGGTACTGCGCTCGATGCCCTTGACCTTCTTGCCGTACATGATCTTGTTCTTGACCACGCCAAACATGTGGCACATTTTTTCTTCAGTGTCAGCGATCAGCTCGAAAGGCAATTCGAGCTTTTGCTTGAAGTCGTCATGCGACTTCATGTTGTCACGCGACACGCCAAACACGGTGGCGCCGGCTTTGACAAAATCCTTGTACCGGTCACGGAACTGCATGGCTTCGGTGGTGCAGCCCGGTGTGTTGTCTTTGGGGTAAAAATACAGGACAACAATGTGGCCGAGGTGGGAGGTGTTGGTGACCCGGATACCACCAGTGGCAGTGGATTCGAATTCGGGGATGGGTTTATTGACAACAATCGCCATGGTGCTTCGGTCTCGTGTGACAGGATGCGTCGGTCTCTCAAGTCGTGGACACTATCCTTTTTTTGTAGCGCTACTGCGCCCTCGACTACCAACGCCGGATTTTAACGCATAAGCAGCGCGACGGCTACATGTCGGCCCTCTGCAGCCAGGATGTTGTAGGTGCGGCAGGCCGCCTGGGTGTCCATGGTTTCCAGACCGATACGCTGGATCATCAACGCCTGGGTGAGTGCCGGTGACACAAAGCGCAGGCGCGGGCCGCTGCCAAAAATCACCAGTTCGGTCTGCATTCGCGCCAGTTGCTCAAAATGGCCTGCGGTCAGGGCTTCAAAATGGGTGTCATGCCAGTCCAGACGCTCCCCGCGCGAGCTGATGACAATACTGTGGGTGATCTTTTCGCCAGCCACCTGAATCCAGCCCGGGCCGTAGCCCTGAACCGAGGGCGCGCTGATCTTGTCGGGGTGAAATTTCATGGTGTCGGTGTGGGGTCGGCATGGGCTGCAAGGCCCTGGTGCCTGGGGGCTGCCGCCCAAGAGTTAAAGGTGCAAAAACTTGTGGTCAAATTATAGGTTTCGCCCGTGCGCGGCCACTCCCGGAGGGATTTTGAAAACCATACGCAAATCAGCCAAACTGGCCAACGTGCTCTACGACATTCGCGGCCCGATCATGGACGCGGCGCGCCAGATGGAGGACGAAGGCCAGAAAATCATCAAGCTCAACCTGGGCAACCTGGCAGTGTTTGGTTTCGACGCACCCGAAGAGATTCAGCAGGACATGATCCGCAACCTGCCCAACTCGGCGGGATATTCGGACAGCAAAGGCATTTTTGCGGCGCGCAAGGCGGTCATGCATGAAACCCAGCGCCAGGGTATTCTGGGTGTGACGCTGGACGATATCTACCTGGGCAACGGTGCCAGCGAACTCATCACCATGGCCACCAACGCGTTGCTGGACAATGGCGACGAACTGCTGCTGCCCATGCCGGATTACCCGCTTTGGACGGCTTCAACCAGCCTGTCGGGCGGCACACCGGTGCATTACCTGTGCGACGAGAGCAACAACTGGATGCCGGATCTGGCCGACATCCGCGCCAAGATCACGCCGCGCACCAAGGGCATTGTGGTGATCAACCCGAACAACCCGACCGGTGTGTTGTACAGCGACGAATTGCTCAAGGGCATCATCACGATCGCGCGTGAAAACGGCTTGGTGATCTTGGCCGACGAGGTCTATGACAAGGTGCTGTACGACGGTGTCAAACACACGGCGCTGGCATCTTTGTCCACCGACGTGCTGACATTGACCTTCAACTCGCTGTCCAAAAGCTACCGCTCCTGCGGCTACCGCGCCGGCTGGATGGTGGTGTCGGGCAACAAAAAGGCCGCGAGTGACTACATCGAGGGGCTGACCATGCTCTCGAACATGAAGCTGTGCTCCAACGTGCCGGGTCAATGGGCAATCCAGACCGCGCTGGGCGGCTACCAGAGCATCAACGACCTGGTGTGTGAAGGCGGTCGCCTGCGCCGCCAGCGGGACCTGGCTTATGAGCTGATCACTGCCATCCCCGGGGTGACTTGTGTCAAGCCGCAGGCGGCACTGTACATGTTTCCTCGGCTTGATCCGACGCTCTACCCGATCACCGACGACCGCCAGTTTTTTCTGGAACTGTTGCGCGAAACCCGGGTGATGCTGGTGCAAGGCACCGGCTTCAACTGGCAGCTGCCGGACCATTTCCGTATTGTGTTTTTGCCGCATGAAGACGATTTGCGTGAGGCCATTGGCCGCATTGCCCGATTTCTGGAAGGCTACCGCAAGCGGCACAGCAACTGATTCACTCTTATTTTGAGAGCTGCTCGCGCTTATTTCATAAGGGCTAGAGGCCAATTTAACCTGTAAATTTTGAAAATTATGAAACCTATTCAAGTTGGCCTGCTCGGTATCGGTGTGGTGGGCTCGGGCACGTTCAATGTGCTCAAACGCAACCAGGAAGAAATCAAACGCCGCGCCGGTCGCGGCATCGAGATCACCATGGTGGCGGATCTGAACGTGGCGCGCGCCCAGGAACTGGTTGGCCCTGGTGTGACCGTGGTCAGCGACGCCCGTGCGGTGATCGCCAACCCGGACATCGACATCGTGATTGAGCTGATCGGCGGCTATGGCATCGCCAAGACGCTGGTGCTGGAAGCCATTGCCGCGGGCAAACACGTGGTCACCGCCAACAAGGCGCTGCTGGCCGTGCACGGCACCGAGATCTTCGCCGCAGCCTCCGCCAAGGGTGTGATGGTGGCCTTTGAAGCCGCAGTGGCCGGTGGCATCCCGATCATCAAGGCGCTGCGTGAAGGCCTGACCGCCAACCGCATTCAGTGGATTGCCGGCATCATCAACGGCACCACCAACTTCATCCTGAGTGAAATGCGCGACAAGGGCCTGGATTTTGGTGTGGTGCTCAAAGAAGCGCAGCGTCTGGGTTACGCCGAGGCCGACCCGACTTTTGACATCGAAGGCGTGGATGCTGCCCATAAGGCCACGCTGATGAGCGCGATTGCGTTCGGTGTGCCGGTGCAGTTTGACAAGGCTTACATCGAAGGCATCACCAAACTGGGTGCGACTGACATCAAATACGCCGAACAACTCGGCTACCGTATCAAACTGCTCGGGATCACCAAGCGCCGCGCGGGCGACGCTGCCAAAGGCACAACCGACGGCATCGAACTGCGCGTGCACCCTTGCCTGATCCCCACCAAACGCCTGATTGCCAATGTGGAAGGTGCCATGAACGCGGTGGTGGTGCAGGGCGATGCCGTGGGCACCACGTTGTATTACGGCAAGGGCGCGGGTTCTGAGCCGACCGCCAGCGCGGTGATTGCCGACCTGGTCGATATCACCCGGTTGCATACGGCAGACGCCGCGCACCGCGTGCCACACCTGGCCTTCCAACCCAGTGCCATGAGCAACCTGCCGGTCCTGCCGATGGGTGAGGTGGTGACCAGCTATTACCTGCGTCTGCGGGTGGCCGACGAAACCGGTGTGCTCGCCAAAGTGACCGGCATCCTGGCCGAAGCCGGTATCAGCATTGACGCGGTGCTGCAGCGCGAGGCTGATGAAGTGGTGAAAGACATTGCGACCACCGGTCAGGTACCGCAGACCGACGTGATCATCCTGACCCACGACTGTGTGGAAGCGCGCATGAACACAGCCATAGCCTTAATGCAAGCGCTGCCCAGCGTGCTGGAGCCGATCACCCGGATTCGCAAGGAAGAGCTGGCTTGATGGTGTGTGCCTGGCAACACCTACTGCGTTGGTCCGGTGCACTCTAACCATGCACGTATTACAATTTTTGGTAATACTTTTTGACGGAGGTTCACCATGGGGCACGCACTGACAGTCAAAGGCCAGGTCACCATCCCCAAAGCCATGCGGGATCACATGGGCGTGGCGCAGGGCCAGGAAATCGAATTTGTGGCCCAGCCCAACGGCCAGGTGCTGATGTTTCCGGCCAAAGCGGCGGCGCCTGAGGAAAACCCGTTTCTCAAGTGGATGGGCACCGGCATTTCCGGCATGACCACCGAAGAAATCCTGCGCGAAACGCGGGGTGAGGACGCGATGCGATGACTTTCGTGGACTCCAGCGTGTTGATCGACGTGATCGAAGCCAAACCAGACTGGAAGCTCTGGAGCGCCAAGCAGCTCACAGAGCGCCGCACACGCGGCGCTTTGTGTATCAACGCCATCGTGTATGCCGAAATTTCCCGCAGCTTTGCATCATCCGAGGTGCAGGATCAGTTCCTCAAGGAAGCGGGCATCCGCGTGCTGCCGATTCCCAACCCGGCCTCGTTTCTGGCCGCCCAGGCCCATCGCAGCTATCGGGCTGCGGGTGGCGCGCGCAGTTCTACCCTGCCTGACTTTTTCATCGGCGCGCACGCCAGCGTGGAGCAACTTCCTCTGCTGACGCGTGACCCGGTGCGAGTGCGAACCTATTTCCCGCAGATTCAAGTGATTGCGCCGTAAGTCCCGGTGCCCAGCCTACATCCTTTCCTATGAAATACATCTCCACCCGCGGCGACCATAGCCCCAAACACTTTTGCGACATCCTGCTCGAAGGTCTGGCACCTGATGGCGGCCTGTACCTGCCCGAGTCTTACCCGCAGGTGGATGCGACCACGCTAGCGCGTTGGCGTGAGGTCTACCACCAGCAGGGTTATGCCGAACTGGCTTTTGAGGTGTTGTCCCTCTACATTGATGACATTCCTGCTGCGGATTTAAGAGCGTTGTGCGCCAAGACCTACACCGCCGAGGTATTTGGCACCGGCGAGATCGTGCCGCTGCGCCATCTGGAAAACGGCATCTGGCTCGAAGCCCTGTCCAACGGCCCGACGCTGGCGTTCAAGGACATGGCGATGCAGCTGCTGGGCAACCTGTTCGAGTACGAGCTGGCGCGCCGGGGTGAACAGCTCAACATCCTGGGTGCCACCAGCGGCGACACCGGTAGCGCGGCCGAATACGCCATGCGTGGCAAAAAAGGCGTGCGCGTCTTCATGACCAGCCCGTATGGCCGCATGAGCCCGTTCCAGCAGGCGCAGATGTTCAGCCTGATGGACGACAACATCTTCAACATCGCGGTCGATGGCGTGTTTGACGACTGCCAGGACATGGTCAAGGCCGTCAGCAACGACCTGGATTTCAAGCGCAAATACAAGATCGGTACCGTGAACTCCATCAACTGGGCGCGACTGCTGGCGCAAGTCGTTTATTACTTTGCTGGCTACTTTCAGGCCACCGAAGCCAATACCGAAAAGGTCAGCTTCACCGTGCCAAGCGGCAATTTTGGCAACATTTGCGCCGGCCATGTGGCGCGCATGATGGGCTTGCCAGTGGCCAAACTGGTGGTCGCCACCAATGAAAACGATGTGTTGGACGAATTTTTCAAGACCGGTGTGTACCGCGTGCGCGCCAGTGCTGACACACACGAGACCTCCAGCCCGTCGATGGACATCTCCAAGGCATCAAACTTCGAGCGCTTCATTTTTGACCTGCTGGGCCGCGACGGCGCGCGCGTCAAGGCGCTGTTTGGTGATGGGCTGGCCCGCAGCGGCCAGTTTGACCTGAGTCAGCACCCGGCCTTCAACGACTGTCACAGACGCTACGGCTTTGAGAGCGGCAAAAGCACGCACAGCGACCGCTTGGCCACCATCAAGGACACCTTCGAGCGCATGGAGATGATGATCGACACGCATACCGCTGACGGTGTGAAAGTTGCGCGCGAGTTTGTGCAAACCGGCGTGCCGATGATCGTGCTGGAAACCGCCTTGCCAATCAAGTTCGCTGAAACTATCGTCGAAGCCACTGGTCAGCAGCCGGATCGGCCGCCGCGATTTGTGGGCATCGAGGATTTGCCCAAGCGCGTGACCCGCATGGCCGCAGATGCCCAGGCCATCAAAACCTTCATCACCGAGCATTGGGCATGAAAATGGCTTCTAGCCCTTTATATATGAGCGCGAATAGCTATCAAAATGACAGCAATTTGCCATGAACGTGGTGGGCTTTGCCGGCTATTCCGGCTCCGGTAAAACGACGCTGATCGAGCGTTTGATTCCCGAGTTGCGCGGTCGCGGCCTGCGCGTGTCGGTGGTCAAGCACGCGCGCCACGGCTTTGACATGGACAGGCCAGGCAAGGACACGTTTCGCCACCGCGAGGCTGGTGCTTTCGAGGTTGTGGTGGCCTCCAACGAGCGCCTGGCGCTGATGCGCGAGTTCGAGGTGGCGCAGGAGCTGTCCGTGCACCAGCTCATCGCGGAGTTGTACGACGGTGTCGATTGGGTGCTGGTTGAGGGGTTTCGAGACGCGGATCTGCTCAAAATCGAGGTCTGGCGCGGGCGAACAGACCGATCGGTCCGTTACCCCAACGATGATTTTGTGGTGGCCATCGCCACCGACTCACCCGCCGAACTGCCCGTGCCCACCGGCCTGCCGGTGCTGGACCTCAACAACCCCAGCGCCGTGGACGACTGGCTGCTATCACAAGGCGAGCGCCTGACCTACAACCCGGAGCTTTACCCATGAACGCGACGCAGCCTGCTACACCGGCTTCTCCCGCCCAGCCCCGCGCACCCATGAAATCGCTCGACGACGCGCTGGCGGAGTTGCTGGGCCACGCCACCCTGCTGGCGGGCGTGGAGCAGGTCTCCACCTTTGAGGCCGATGGCCGTGTGCTGGCGCAAGACATCATCTCGGCGCTGCAAGTCCCGCCGCAGGACAACAGCGCCATGGACGGTTATGCCGTGCGCTGCGCCGACCTGGCTGCTGGCGTGGCGCTGCCGGTGTCGCAGCGCATTGCGGCGGGCAGCAGTGGCAGCGCGCTGGCACCGATGTCGGTGGCGCGCATCTTCACCGGTGCGCCCGTGCCCGAGGGTGCCGACGCGGTGGTCATGCAGGAAGACTGCACCGTCCAGCCTGATGGCGCGGTGCGGGTCCATGGGCCGGTGCAGCCCGGCTTGTGGATCCGGCGCAGCGGTGAAGACGTGATACAAGGTGCCGTGATCCTCTCAAAAGGAGAGCGCCTTACGCCCGCTGCGCTTGGGCTGGCGGCCAGTATTGGCATGAACACGCTGACGGTGGCGCGCCGCCCGCGCGTGGCCCTGTTTTCCACCGGTGACGAGTTGGTGATGCCGGGCGATGTGGCGCCGCAGGACATGCCGCCCGGTGCCATCTACAACTCCAACCGCTTCTTCCTGCAAGCCCTGCTCAAGCGCCTGGGCTGCGAGGTGAGTGACATGGGCATCGTGCCCGACAACCGCGCTGCCACCCTCCAAGCCTTGGGGGATGCAGCCCAAAATCATGACCTGATCTTGACCAGCGGTGGCGTGTCGGTGGGGGAAGAAGACCACATCAAACCCGCCGTGCAGGCGCTGGGCCAACTCGATTTGTGGCAGATCGCCATCAAGCCGGGCAAACCGTTTGCCTACGGGCAGGTGCGCCGTGATGTCATGGCCGGTGAACCCAGCGCCAGGCTGGCGCACTTCATGGGCCTGCCGGGCAACCCGGTGTCGAGCTTCGTGACGTTTTTGATGCTGGTGCGGCCGTTTCTGCTCAGGCTGCAAGGCGTGTCCAAAGTTGCTCCACTTTCAATAGCTGCCACCGCAGACTTTACCTGGGCTAGAGCCGATAAACGCCGTGAATTCTTGCGCGTGCGCCGCAACGCCTCCGGTGCGTTGGAACGGTTCCCCAACCAGAGCGCGGGGGTGTTGACATCGGCTGTTTGGGGTGACGGCTTGGTGGACAACCCGCCGGGCCAGACCATTGCGCCCGGCGATGTGGTGCGGTTTATTTCGTTTGCCGAGGTGTTGTCGTGAAAGTCACCGTGAAGTATTTCGCCTCGATCCGCGAGGCCATTGGTCTGGGTGTGGAAGTTCGCGACACCCAGGCGACTACTTTGGGTGGCTTGCGCGACGAACTCATCGCGCTCGGTGGCGACCATGCCGAGAGCCTGGCGCGCGGCAAAGCGGTGCGCCTCGCGCTGGACCAGGTGATGGTCAACGAGTCAGCGGCACTTTGTGAAGGCGCTGAAGTGGCGTTTTTCCCGCCGGTCACTGGCGGTTGATACACTCTATTTTCAGTAGCTACAGGCGCTTATTCCGTAAGGACTAGAGGGCAATTTGATGCATAAAACTCATCGCGTTTCCATCCAGACCCAGGACTTTGACCTGAATGCAGAAATTGCCATGCTGCGAGCGCAGGATGGTCGCGTCGGTGCGGTCTGCAGTTTTATCGGCACCGTGCGTGACAGAACCCAAGGCGAGCCCGGCCAGATCAGCAGCATGGAGCTGGAGCATTACCCCGGCATGACCGAAAAGGCCATCGAAGCCATGATCGACGCTGCTTTTGAGCGTTTTGATATCTTCGATGCCCGCGTTATCCACCGCGTGGGGCTGCTCCAGCCGCTGGACCAGATCGTGATGGTGGCGGTCACCTCGGCGCACCGGGGTGAGAGTTTTGCCGCCTGCGAGTTTTTGATGGACTATCTGAAAACCCAGGCCCCATTCTGGAAGAAGGAAGCCACGCCGGACGGTGCCAAATGGGTCGATGCCAGGGTCAGCGACGACGCGGCGCTGGCCAAGTGGGGAATTACCGCCAGTAACGCCTGACCTGTCGGCGGAATTTGGCTGCAAGAATTGACTGTTGGGGTCGGCCGCCCGGCCAGAGACTCTTTGACCCGAAGCGCAATCACCCATCCAGGAATTCAGCGCCTCAACGCTGACATGCGCGATCGCCACCTAGGCGTGGAACGGACCCAGGGCGCATCGGTCTGTCACCGCACAGACAGATGGCACCCAGAATGCGACCATCATCTGCCCAGCTAGCTATCTATGGAAGATTGCTTCGATGCCTGGGTGAACGGAGATTGGCATGAAGTCAGGTTATCGGGACTACAGAGCGGGCCTGTTGGCGATGGGGCTTGCCTTGCTGCTCAGTGCGTGTGCCAATCAGCAGCTTCAGACAAAGACCCAGCAAAACATCCCGACGACGCAGGTGCTGACGATTGACCTGAAATCTGAGGACCTTCGAAAGGGAGGAATTGCCTTTATCACGCCGTCTTCCATCACCGGGCAGGAAGAAGACAAGCAAGCTCTGGCGCTCGCCTTTACCGAAGTTCTCTTGGCGATGCGTCCGGATTTGAGCGTCATGGCCTTGCCGCAAACACTGAGCGCGGTCAATCGTGCGGGGCTCACGCGCGAATACCGGCAGATGTTCGAAGATTACCGTTTGACGGGCATCTTTGACCGTGAGATCCTCCAGAAAGTGGCCGCTGTCACCAACGCACGTTACGTGGCACAGCTCAAATTGGGCGCGTTTAGGCAGGAGTCCAAAGACCGGTTCGGGATGTTGGGTCTGCGGGTGCTGCAAACCAAAACCAGCACCATTCGGCTGTTTCTGCAAATTTGGGACTGCACGGACGGTTCGGTGGCCTGGGAAGGCGCTCAGGAGTCAACCGTGTCGCATGAGTCGATGGCCGAGGAATACGTTTCCATGAAAAGTATTGTCCAGGAATCGGCACGGGATCTTGTGGCGCACCTGCCCTAGCTGATGAGGAATGGCGAGCTTCCATCTCGGATATCAATGCTTCCGTCGCCGCCTCTGCGCTTGAAAGCCCCAGCAAGGCCCCCATCTGTGAAGCAATTCAAAATTTCAGGAGTTCGCCATGCGTATCGAAAAATTCACCACCAAATTTCAGGAAGCCCTGGCCGACGCGCAGTCGCTGGCCCTGGCCAACGACCACGCTTACATCGAGCCCGCGCACCTGCTGGTGGCAATGATCAAGCAGACCGACGGCCCCAAGGCGCTGTTGCAACGCGCCGGGGTGAATGTGTCGGGCTTGCTGTCGGGGGCCGAGGCGGCGGTCAAACGGCTGCCTCAGGTCACCGGTCAGGACCAGGTGCAGGGCGGGCCGGAGCTGGGCAAGATTTTGCAGGCCACCGAGAAGGAAGCCATCAAGCGCAATGACCAGTTCGTCGCCAGCGAGTTGTTTTTGCTGGCCTTGAGCGATGCCAAGGGTGCACTGGGCGATCTGGCGCGCGCCAATGGGCTGACCCGTAAGAGTCTGGAAACCGCCATTGATGCCGTGCGCGGCGGCCAGAATGTGGACAGCGCTGACGCCGAAGACCAGCGCGAGTCGCTCAAAAAGTATTGCATCGACCTGACCGAACGCGCCCGTTTGGGCAAGCTCGACCCGGTGATTGGCCGCGACGATGAAATCCGCCGTGCCATCCAGGTGCTGCAGCGTCGTACCAAAAACAACCCTGTCCTGATTGGCGAGCCCGGTGTCGGCAAAACTGCCATCGTCGAAGGACTGGCGCAGCGCATCGTGGCTGGTGAGGTGCCGGAATCCCTCAAAGGCAAGCGCGTGCTGAGCTTGGACATGGCCTCGTTGCTGGCCGGTGCCAAGTTCCGGGGTGAATTTGAAGAACGCCTGAAAAACGTGCTCAAGGATTTGGCCAAGGACGAAGGCCAGACCATTGTGTTCATCGACGAATTGCACACCATGGTCGGTGCCGGCAAGGCCGAAGGGGCCATGGACGCGGGCAACATGCTCAAGCCCGCCCTGGCGCGCGGTGAACTGCATTGCGTCGGAGCCACCACGCTCGACGAATACCGCAAGTACATCGAAAAGGACGCCGCGCTGGAGCGCCGTTTCCAGAAAATTCTGGTCGGTGAGCCCACGGTGGAAGCGACCATTGCCATTCTGCGTGGCCTGAAAGAGCGCTACGAAAAGCACCACAACGTCGAGATCACCGACCCGGCCATCGTCGCCGCGGCAGAGTTGTCCAACCGCTACATCACCGACCGTTTTCTGCCGGACAAGGCGATTGACCTGATCGACGAAGCCGCCAGCAAGGTGAAGATCGAGATGGACTCCAAGCCCGAAGTCATGGACAAGCTGGACCGCCGGAAAATCCAATTGCTGATCGAGCGTGAAGCTGTCAAAAAAGAAAAGGACGACGCCTCCTTGAAGCGTTTGGGACTCATCAACGAAGAACTCACCCGGCTGGAAAAGGAAATTGCCGATTTCGATGAAATCTGGAAGGCCGAAAAAGCCAGCGCGCTTGGTAGTGGCGATCTGCGCGAGCAGATTGACCAACTCAAGTTCCAGATTGATGAATTCACCCGCAAGGGCGACTTCAACAAGGTGGCCGAATTGCAATATGGCAAGCTGCCCGACTTGGAAAAGCGCCTCAGGGAAGCCCAGGACAATGAAAACAACCGCACCGAGGGTGCTGCGCCTCGCCTGCTGCGCACGCAGGTTGGTGCCGAGGAAATTGCCGAGGTGGTGAGTCGCGCCACCGGCATTCCGGTCTCCAAGATGATGCAGGGCGAGCGTGACAAGTTATTGCAGATGGAGGTCAAGCTGCACCAACGCGTGGTGGGGCAGGACGAAGCCATCGGTGCCGTCGCCAACGCCATTCGCCGGTCACGATCAGGCCTGTCTGACCCGAACCGGCCGACGGGCTCGTTCCTGTTCCTCGGGCCCACGGGTGTGGGCAAGACCGAACTGTGCAAGGCGCTGGCTGGCTTTTTGTTCGATTCTGAAGACCACCTGATTCGCGTCGATATGAGCGAGTTCATGGAAAAGCATAGCGTGGCACGCTTGATTGGCGCGCCTCCGGGCTATGTAGGGTATGAAGAAGGCGGCTACCTGACTGAAGCCGTGCGCCGCAAACCCTACAGCGTGCTGCTGCTCGACGAGGTGGAAAAAGCCCACCCGGATGTATTCAATGTGCTGCTGCAGGTGCTCGACGATGGCCGCCTGACCGATGGTCAGGGCCGCACCGTGGACTTCAAAAACACCGTGATCGTGATGACCAGCAACATCGGCTCACAGATGATCCAGGCGATGGTGGGCGAACCCTATGAGGACGTGAAGGACGCGGTGACTGCCGAGCTGAAGAACCACTTCCGCCCCGAGTTTTTGAACCGCATTGATGAAACCGTGGTGTTTCACAGTCTGGATGCCAGCCACATTGCCGACATTGCCAAGATCCAGTTGGCGGTACTCAAAGCCCGTCTGGCGCACATGGAACTGGGTATGGAGGTCAGCGACGCGGCGGTGGCCGAATTGGCCAAAGTGGGGTTCGACCCGATCTTTGGCGCGCGGCCACTCAAACGCGCGATTCAGCAGCGCATCGAGAACCCGCTGTCGAAGCTGTTGCTCGAAGGTTTGTTTGCGCCGAAAGACACCATCGTGGTGGGTGTCGATCCGATTCAGGCGCCGGGGCAATTCAGCTTCAGCAAGGGTACAGCGGCGTAAAGAGCCCGTACCCAGGCATCGCTGATTTATATAAGAAATCGGCTTCCAGCCATTGATTTTTAAGGGCTGACAGCTCTATTTTTGGGAGTGAATCAGCGTCGTACCGGGGCAATGCTTTTGATCCGCGTCCAGCGATCGCCGATGCGCAGACGGCCGCAATCTTCTTCACAGATGGCAATTAGCACACCGGGTTTGAGGCCGCGCAGTGAGCTGGTTTCCAGCGTCTGCTTTTTGCCTTTGGCGTTAACCACGGTGAGCAGGTGACCGTTGATGGCGGTGATTGTGCTGCTGTGGATCGTCATGGCTTCACCGGGGTGGCAGTCGCCAGCTTCGGTTCAGCAGAATGGCGTGCCGGGGAGGTTGTCGCTTGGGGTGTCGTTTGTATGCGCCGCTTGGCCTTGGCTGGCGCTGGTGTCGGTGCCGCCACAGAAACGGGCGCGGCGACGCGGCTGGCCGGTTTGGCGCGTTTTTTGGCAATGGCGGGTGCCGCTGGCAGACCGCGCGGTACGGTGGCGGCTCGGGGTGCCACCAGCACCTGCTGTGCCTTGGCGTAAAACTTCTTGTGCTCGTCCATGCCGTTGTAGCCGCCGTTGATGGCGATGCTGATGTATTCCACCGGCGACACGTCGATGACATTGCCCCGGTATTTCTTCTTCAGCACGGCGGTATCGGCATGGTTGGCGATGTCGTTGAGGCCACGGGTTTTCCAGTATTCGCAGGCGCTCCACACCGCGTATTCGGGCTGCTCCAGCAATTCTGGGTTGTTGATGAACAGGTCGCGGCGGCCTTTTTTGATGCCCAATTGCATGTAGTTGGCACGCCCGGTGGTCTGGAAGATGCCGCGGCCCCGAAAGCGCACGCCATCACCCGGCTGGGTGTTGCCCAGATCGACCCGGCCCTCGTAGGCGCGCCCGGAGGCGTATTCACGCAGCGTCACAAAGTGGTCCGACTCGTGGCAGGCCTGCGCCAGAAAGTGGCAAAACTCCTTCGGCGTGTCGATCTCGTACTACGGGCAAAGCTGGTTCATCCAGTCTGCCAGTCCGGCCATCAGCGGCGTGGTGCGCCCGGCGATGGTGGCCAGGTGTTGTGCGGTGACAGTGAATGCCATGCGAACTCCTTTGCGCCTTGCGGCGAGGGTGAGCTACAACGGGACAGGCGACCGGGGCGGGTGCCTCAAACATCGGGAAAAGCATATCGTCCTCGGAATGGACGTGTTTGGCAAGCTCTGCCAGAAATACCTGCCAGCCAGCGGTCAACTGGTCCAGCGTGTCCTGCTGCTCTGGCGGCACCCGTATGGCGGCGAGGCGCTGGCTCATCTGCGGGGTGTGCAGGCTGTGGCGGGCGTGCTCCTGCATCATGTCGTCGATCAGCAGCGTGATCAGGGTGTTGCCACCTTGCTCCATCATGGGGAAAAGGCGCATTTCTTCCTTGAACATGTGCGCTTCCAGATCGACCATCAGTGCCTTCAATTCGTCAGCGAATGACGGTTTGGCGGTGTCGGTGGTCAGTTGTTTCGCCAGGGCGATGAGCACAGGCAGGTCGCGGCGGTGGCCCTCATGGAATTCGCTCAGGATGTAGTCAATCAGCGCGTCGCTGGTGTGGGGGAGGGTGGAAAGTGGCATGAATCGGTCTGGAAAAAGGCTCTGCGCCGGAGTGGCGTGCGGGCAGTTTATCGGTGGTGTGCTGTTGTTCCAAGCCCCTGTTGGCTTGGTGGGTTTGTCCCTAGAATCAGGAGTTGCTTACTTGTCGCCTGCCACCCAGGTTTGAAACCCATGAGCTTTGATGAAATCAGCTTCACCGATTTGATGGCCTCGTCCATCCATGACATGAAAAACTCGGTGAACGTGCAGGTGCATGCGCTGGAGCAGATTGCGCATGATGCCAAGGCGCGGGGCGACCTCGAGGCCTTTGACAGCCTGGTGGTGGTGATTGCCCAGGCGCACCGGGTCAACGCCAACCTGATCCAGTTGCTCAGCCTGTACAAATTTGGCAAATCCACCTACCCGCTGGACATCCGCGAACAATCGGTGGCCGAGCTGATCGCTGAGGCGGTGGCGCAACAGCGCTCGGTGCTGGATTTCAAAGGGATCAGCGTCGAGGTGGATTGCGCCGATGATTTCGACTGGTATTTTGACCACGACCTGATGACCGGCGTGCTGCTCAACGCGCTCAACAATGCCTGTAACTACACCCAAGACAAAATCCGCATCGCCGCGCAGCTGCAAGACGGCGCGCTGGTGCTGCGCGTGGAGGACAACGGCCCCGGCTACCCGGCGCACATGCTGGAGCAGGGTGGCGTGGGGGCAGACAAGGGTGTGAATTTTTTCAGCGGCAGCACTGGCCTGGGGTTTTATTTCTCGGCGCAGGTGGCGCATCTGCATCACAACAATGGCCGCAGGGGATCGCTCACCATCGACAACGGCGGTGCCTTTGGCGGCGGTTGCTTTGTGGTGGCCTTGCCCTGAAAGATGCCGATGACTTTGACGCTGCAACAAGCCAACACACTGATCATTGATGATTTTCAGAGCATGCGCACCATGCTGCGCGAGTTTGTCAAATCCATGGGCATGACGCGGGTGGACACGGCCTGCCATGGCCGCGATGCCATCAGCCATTTGTCATCGAGTAAATACGACATCGTCATTTGCGACTTCAACCTGGGTCCGGGTGCCAATGGCCAACAGGTGCTGGAAGAGGCCCGGGCGCGCAACCTGATTGGGGTGTCGACCATCTGGGTCATCGTCACCGCCGAAAAAACCGCTGACATGGTGATGGGTGCGGCCGAGATCAAACCCGACGACTATCTGCTCAAACCCATCAATCAGGTGCTGTTGCAAAGCCGCCTGGAGAAACTCATCGCCCGCAAACAGTCGCTGGGCGTGGTCGAGGCGGCCATCCGCGCCAAGGACTTTGGTGCAGCGCTGGCGCAATGCGACCTGCTGATCAGGATGCAGTCTGCCAACCCGCATGAGGTCTTGCGCATCAAAAGTGACCTGTTGCTCACACTGGGTGACTATGACGCAGCCCGCACGGTGTATGAGACCGTGCTGGCGCAGCGCAGCGTGGCCTGGGCCAAGACTGGTTTGGGCAAGGTGTTGTTTTATACCGGCGACCTCGCCGGAGCGGTCACCCTGTTCCAGCAGGTGCTGGCGGAAAACCAGATGTACATCGAAGCCGCTGACTGGCTGGCCAAAACCTATGAGGCCATGGGCGATCTGGTGCAGGCCCAACAAACGCTTGAGCGCGCCGCCAAGCTGTCGCCCAACTCGCCGCTGCGGCAAAAAACACTGGGCGACACCGCCCTGAAGAACGGTGATCTGGACCAGGCCCAAACCGCGTTTGAGAAAAACATCAAGATCAGCGAGTTTTCCAGCTTCAAAAGCCCGGCGGTGTACGCCCGCCTGGCCGAGGTGCTGCTCGACAAAGGCGAATCGCAAGAAGCCCTGAATGTGCTCAAACGCAGCAAAACCGATTTCAGATACAACTCGGCGGCGGCGCGGCTAACTGCCGCTGCCGAGAGCCGGGTTTATCTAAAGCTCGGTCAAACCGATAAAGCGCAAGCTGCCATGGCGCAAGCCGAGCAGTTGGCCACCCAAATGGGCGGCAAGCTCAGCCCGGAGCTGATGGTGGAGCTGGCCAAATCACACCTGAAGCTCGGGCACAAGGACAAAGCCTGTGAACTGCTCGGCGAAGTCATCAAGAACGACCATGAAAACGCCCAGCTGTCCAGCGACATTGAAGCCATTTTTGCCGGTGAAAACCTCGCTGGTGAGGGTCAGGCGCTGATCAAGGCCTCACGCCAGGAGGTCATCGACATCAACAACCAGGGTGTGATGCTGGCCAAGCAAGGCCAGTTCCAGCAAGGCGCAACATTGCTGCGCTCGGCGGTCAAAAAGCTGCCCACCAGCGAGGTGATGATCGTCAACCTGTGTGGCCTGCTGATCGCCCAGATGAACAAGGGCGGCTACAGCGACGCTCTGGCTGCCGAGGCCCGCGACCTGCTTGACCGGGTGCATGAGATCAACCCTGGCAACAAAAAGTTTTACAGCTATTTGCTGGTGCTGGCGCGGCTGCAGCGGGCCTGAGGGTCTTGGCGGCCAAGGCCAGCGCCTGAACGGCCACGCCGATAACATTCCCTGCATGACCACTGCCACGCACGCCCTTCACGCTCCCGTTCCCTTGCAGCAAGACGCGGCCATCATCGGCCTGGTCGGGCTGGCGCATGCGGCCTCGCACTTTGGGCACTTGCTACTGCCACCGCTGTTTCCGGTGTTCATGACCGAGTTCGGGCTGAGCTACTCACAGCTGGGCTTGCTGATGAGCACGTTTTTTGTGGTGTCGGGTATCGGGCAGGCCTCGGCCGGGTTTGTGGTGGACAGGGTCGGTGCACGGCCGATGTTGTTTGGCGCACTCGGCCTGTTTGTGCTGGCCTGTTTGCTGGCCTCCAAAGTCACCGGCTACAGCGGTTTGATGGGCGTGGCTGCGGTGGCCGGGTTGGCCAATGCCACCTTTCACCCGGTGGATTTCACCATTTTGAACCAGCGTGTGTCGACACTCCGGCTGGGCCACGCCTTCAGTGCCCACGGGCTCACGGGCAATCTGGGCTGGGCGTTGGCACCGGTGTTTTTTGCGACTTTGAGCGTCTTGTACAGCTGGCGCACGGCGTATCTGGTGGCTGCGGTGTTGTATCTGGTCATCATTGCGGTGTTGTTTGTCAACCGTGACAAGCTCAGCACGCAGGTGGCTGTGCACCACCCGGATACACCTGCCGAACACAGCATGGCCTTCATGAAACTGCCGGTGGTGTGGTGGTGTTTTGGCTTCTTTTTGCTCTCGACCATGACGCTGGCCGTGGTGCAGAATTTTTCAGTGTCGATTCTCAAGGCGATGCACGGCATCGCCTTCGAGACAGCCACGCTCACGCTCACCGCCTACATGCTGTGCGGGGCCTTGGGGATGTTTGTTGGCGGTTTTGTGGCGGCCACTTCACGGCATAGCGACCGGGTGGTGGCGATCGCTATGTCTGCTGCTGCGGTGCTGCTGGCGCTGTGCGGCACCGGGCTGTTTGGCCCAACCTGGAGCATGGTGGTGCTGGCCTCCACCGGGTTTGCGGTGGGGATTGGCGGGCCGTCGCGCGACATGATGATCAAGAAAGCCACGCCCAAAGGGGCGACCGGGCGGGTCTATGGGCTGGTGTATTCGGGGCTGGATACCGGCTTTGCCATTTCGCCCGTGGTGTTTGGCGCGTTCATGGATCGGGGCTGGTACGGTCCCACGCTGATGGGTGCTGCCGCTGTGCTGCTGCTCAGCGTGGTGGCAGCGCTGGGTGTAGGGCAGCGCACAATAGCGCGATGAAATCAACGACTTCCCCCCAACTGGCGGGCCACCTGCTGGTGCAGTGCCTGATCGAACAAGGCGTGACGCACGCCTTTGGCGTGCCGGGTGAGAGCTTTCTGGCGGTGCTGGACGGCTTTTACCAGCATCAGGATCAGATCCAGTTCGTCATCAACCGCCAGGAAGGCGGCGCGGCGTTCATGGCTGAGGCCCATGGCAAACTCACGCGCCGCCCCGGCGTGTGCTTTGTGACCCGCGGGCCCGGTGCCACCAACGCGTCCATCGGCGTGCACACCGCGTTTCAGGACAGCACGCCCATGGTGCTGTTTGTCGGCGATGTCGCCAGTGACACGCGTGACCGCGAGGCCTTCCAGGAGGTCAATTTCCTGAGCTTTTTTGGCCCCAGCACCCGTGGCATGGCCAAACTGGTGGAACGTATTGACGATGCCCGGCGTATCCCTGAATACGTGGCGCGCGCTTTTGCCACTGCTATGGCGGGTCGCCCCGGGCCGGTGGTGCTGGTGCTGCCCGAAGACATGCTGGGGCAGACCCTCACGACTGACGCGTTTGGCAGCGCGCCACTTCAAGCCTTGCCTCGTGTCACAGAAGTTGAGAGTGAAATCGGGCTCAAGCCCCTATCCATATTGCGGGACATGCTATTGATAGCAAAGCAGCCGATGGTCATTGCCGGCGGCAGTGGCTGGTCGCCACAGGCGGCGCAGGATTTGCAGCGTTTCGCGGAGAACTGGTGCCTGCCCATCAGCAACGCGTTCCGGTTCCAGGACACCTTTGACAACCACCATCCTTTGTATGCGGGGGACGTGGGCATCGGCATCAGCCCCAAACTGGCCCAGCGTATCAGGGACAGCGACCTGATCCTGGCCATCGGTGCCCGTCTGGGCGAGATCACCACCAGCGGCTACACACTGATCGAGTCGCCTCGGCCCAAACAAGCCCTGGTGCATGTCCACGCCAGCGCCGAAGAGCTCAACCGGGTGTTTCAGGCAGACTTGGCCATCCAGGCCGGCATGCCGTCCACCGCGGCCGCCTTGAAAGACCTGCCAGCCCCGGCATCGTTCCCGTGGGCGCGCTGGTCAGCCACCTGCCATGCGGATTACCTGACCAATCTGCAACCCAGCCTGGTGCCAGATTTGCCGGGCGATACGGAGCAGGGTGTGGTCAATATGCCCCAGATCATCGCCACGCTGCAGCAGCACTTGCCGCAGGATGCGGTGCTGACCAACGGCGCGGGCAACTTTGCCAGCTGGCTGCACCGCTTTTACCGCTACCACGGACTGGCCAAAGGCTTCAAGACCCAGCTGGCCCCCACCAATGGGGCCATGGGCTACGGCGTGCCTGCCGGTATTTCGGCGGCCATCACCACGCAGCGCACGGTGTTCACCATCACCGGCGATGGTGACTTTTTGATGAACGGGCAGGAACTGGCCACGGCCGTGCAATACGCTGCCAAAACCATCATCCTGCTGCTCAACAACGGCATGTTTGGCACCATCCGCATGCACCAGGAGCGCGACTACCCACAGCGGGTGTCCGGCACGCCGCTGGTCAACCCCAACTTTTGCGCCTTGGCGCAGGCTTACGGTTACGCCGGCGTGCGCATCAAGCGCACCGATCAGTTTGAGTCCGAACTGCTGGCTGCGCTGGCCCGAGAACGGGGGACGCTGATTGAGCTGATGCTGGAGCCGCAAGCCATCACCACCCGAGGCAGTCTGAACGCCATCACCGAAGCGGCGCTGGTGCGCACGCTGGAGCGACGCTGATTACTCTCATAAACATAGCTGCAAGCTCTTTATAAATAAGGGCTTGAGAGGGATTTGCATAACAACGTCAAACCAGTGATTCGTCATAAAAAAGCCAGCTGATAGCCTAGCCGTTCCAATAAGGAGTTGCTAAGGGTGGCCGAATTCGACAAGGGTGCGCCCCAGTCTTTGATTGGCGCGCATCGTTTTCTGGGGAAAAATCTGCTTCAGGGTAAAAGCATTAAAACTGCAGTATTTTCGGGCGTTAGCTAGGTGACGTTGGCGCGGGACGCGCTTGCAATCATTCGGTTTCCACCGACTATGGACAAATTTGCGCGTAGTCGGTGGAATATGCCTATAATCAATTACTTATGGCATACATCAAGTCTGATTTTATCCCTTTTCGGCCCGATTCAGGTCAAGTCATCGCCAACCTCGAAGCGGCTTACGACCAATGGCATGAGGCACGACGAACGTTGGCGTCTCTGCCCACCTCAATGTTCTGGCAGCCCAAAGGCGATGTTGAGTATCTCGCAGTAAAAAGGGGCGGCTACGACAGCGCGACTACCAAGGGCGTGCGCTCGGCAGAGACAGAGGCTCTTTACGACTCCTTCGTCGCTGAAAAGGAGCTGGCCAAAAACCGGGCTGCCGACGCCAATGCCCTCATAGAGCAGCGAGCCCTTCAGTATCGAGCTCTTCGATTGCCGGTGATGCTGGACAAGCAGGGTGAGCTGCTGCGCGCGTTGGATATTGAGGGGCTGCTGAGGAACGACCTTCTTGTTGTTGGAACCAATGCTTTTGCAGCCTATGAGACGCTCTGCGGCGTGAAATTTCCAGTGGGGAATGAGCCTACCCAAGACTTTGATTTAGCCTGGTGCCGAGGCTCGTCCGTATCACTTGCGATGTTGGTTCCAGACTCAGCTGTCAAAGGCCGCAAGTCTCTGATGGGGGTGCTGCAGTCCATTGACTCCACATACCGCTTAAGCCCCAAAAAGCCCTATCAAGCGGTTAACAGCGCAGGTTACGAGGTAGAACTGTTGGCGGCGCCAAGTCGAGCGCCTCTGCCCAAGAATGAGGCCTTCGAGCCGATGGTTTCGTTGGTGGAGCAAGAGTGGCTGTTGCGCGGAAAACCAGTATTTGGGGTGGTTGCAACCCAGCGACATAGAGCTTGTCCGCTCTATGTTCCGGACCCCCGATGGATGGCCGTTCATAAGCTTTGGTTGGCCAAAAAGCCTGAACGAAATGCTCAAAAGAAGCCGAAAGACGCCAGGCAGGGCCAAGTGCTGCTCGATGCCTGCCGCTACTTCCTGACCGATGCGTACCCACTAGACATTGACTTCGTACTTGACCTCCCTGAAGAGCTCCGCGACCTGTTTAACGATTGGGCGCAAGCAGCCGAGTACGAGCCACCTAACTCGTAATCGTAGCGCGGCACAGCTGAGCATTAACGAGCTTTCAGCCTTTGGGACAAACCACCCTTGCCGTAGGTGGGACCCGCCAAGGCCAATCCAGAGGTTTACCCTCTGAAGAAGATTTTTCCTCCAGTAAAAATGGGCTCCAACCAATGGCTGGAGCCCATCTTAGTCAAATCAAGCTACTCTTAGCAACTCCTTATTGGAACGGCTAGGCTGATAGCTGGCTTTTTGCTGTTGCACCCAAAGCGGGTGCAGATCTGAGACGGCTTACTTGGCCATATCGACACCGTAGAACGTGTGGCGGGCAAAGGGGCTGAGCTTGAAGTCGATGACTTCCTTGCGCACGGGCGCAATCTGCACAGCGTGCGCAATGGTGAACCAGGGTGCCTGTTGCTTGAAGATGACCTGGGCTTGTTCGTAGAGCTTGGTGCGCTCGGCTACATTGGTCACGGTCTTGGCTTTCAGCACCAAGTCATCAAACGGCTTGTAGCAGAACTTGGCCACATTGGAGCCGTTGGACTTGGCCGAAGCGCAGCCCAGCAGGGTATTCAGGAAGTTGTCCGGATCGCCGTTGTCACCTGTCCAGCCGAGCATGCCCATCTGGTGTTCGCCGTTTTGCATGCGCTTGCGGTACTCGCCCCATTCAAAGCTCTTGATCTCGGCCTTGACACCGACCTTGGCCAGGTCAGCCTGCATCAACTCGGCAATGCGCTTGGCATTGGGGTTGTAGGGCCGCTGCACGGGCATGGCCCACAGGTCGGTGGTGAAACCATTCGGATAGCCCGCCTCCGCGAGCAGCTTCTTGGCGGCTGCCGGATCAAACGGATCGTCCTTGATGGACTTGTTGTAAGACCATTGGGTCGGTGGAATCGGATTGATGGCCGGGATACCCGTGCCCAGATACACCGCGTCCACAATGGCTTTTTTGTCCATGGCCATGTTGATGGCCTTGCGCACCCGCACATCGTCAAACGGTTTTTTGGTGGTGTTGTAGGCCAGGTAGCCAATGTTCAGGCCGGGTTGCTCCAGCACTTTGACATCGGGGTCTTTGCGCATGGCCGGCAAATCGGCCGGGTTGGGGTAGGGCATGACCTGGCATTCACCTTTTTGCAGCTTGGCCCAGCGCACCGACGCATCGGGCGTGATGGCGAAGATCAGGTTGTCAATCTTGGCCTTGCCAGCCCAGTAATCGGGATTGGCCTTGTAGCGGATGATGGCATCCTTCTGGTACTGCACCAGTTCGAACGGGCCGGTGCCGACAGGTTCCTGGTCAATTTTTTCCGGGGTACCGGCCTTGAGCATCGCAATCGCGTATTCCTTCGACTGAACGCCAGCAAATTGCATGGCCAGGTTCGACAGGAACGGCGCTTCTGGCGCATTCAGGACGATTTTGACGGTGTAGTCATCGACCTTGTCCACCGATTTGAGCAGCTTGGGCATGCCCATGTCGTTGAAGTACGAGTGGTTGGAACTGGTGACCTTGAAGTACGGGTCGTTTTCGACCCACTGACGGTCAAACATGAACAGCACGTCATCGGCATTGAAATCACGTGATGGCTTGAAGTTTTTATTGGACTGCCATTTCACACCGTGGCGCAGGTGCAAGGTGTAGGTCAGACCATCTTTGGAAATGTCCCAGCTCTCGGCCAGCCCAGGTACAACCTTGGTGCCCCCATGCTCGAAACCAACGAGGTTGTCGTAAATTTGTTCTGTCGCGTCAAAGGATGTGCCTGTTGTGTTGAGGCTGGGTGAAAAATTCTCCGGGCTGCCTTCTGAGCAATACACCAATGTTTTGGCCGACACCGGCGACAACGCCAACAAAGCGGGCAGCGCCAACACGCACAGAGCCGTGCGTTTTAACGGAAATTTCGACATCATCATCTTGTGGACTCCTGACAGGTTAGTGCTGCGCTGCAGCGGGTTGGGACAATTGTTCAGCCAGATGGCAGGCTACCTGCCTACCCACCAGCTCACGTAAAACGGGTCGCTCCTTCTGGCACTGCTGCACCACGTGCGGGCAACGGGTCGAAAACACGCAGCCGCTGGGCGGGTTCAGAGGGGAAGGCAGCTCGCCTTTCAACACGATACGCTGTTTGACAGCACCTGTCCCGGTAATTCCGGGCGTCGAGGCCAGCAGCGCCTGGGTGTAGGGGTGCAGCGGTTGGGTAAAGATGGTGGTTTTGTCGCCTTGTTCCATCGCGTGCCCAAGGTACATCACCAGCAGATCGTCGGCAATATGCCGCACCACACCCAGATCGTGCGAGATGAACAGATAGGCCAGGCCAAGCTCTCGCTGCAAGTCAGCCAGCAGGTTGAGTACCTGCGCCTGAATGGAGACATCGAGCGCAGACACCGGCTCGTCGGCCACGATCAGCGCGGGCTTGAGCATCAGTGCCCGCGCAATGGCGATGCGCTGGCGCTGGCCACCCGAGAACATGTGCGGGTAGCGGTCGTAATGCTCCGGGCGCAGGCCGACCAGCGCCAGCATGGCGCGCGCTGCTTCCGCGCGCTGGGTGGCATCGAGTTCGGTGTTGATCTCCAGCGGCGCTTCGAGGATGGCACCGATCTTTTTGCGCGGGTTCAGCGAGCCGTAGGGGTTCTGGAACACCAGTTGCACGGTGCGCCGCAGGGCGTGACGTTGCTGGGTGGTGGCTGTAGTGACCTCGACGCTACCCAGCTTGAGCTGCCCGGCGGTGGGTGTTTCGATCAGCGACACCATGCGCGCCAGCGTCGATTTGCCGCAGCCGGATTCGCCCACCACCGCCAGTGTTTTGGCCGCCTGCACGGTGAACGACACGCCGCTGACTGCCTGCAAATGATCGGCAGCGTGAAACGCGCCGTGGCTGATCTTGTAAACCTGCTTCAGGTCGCGCGCCACCACCACAGGTTCGTTGGACGCTGCGGGTCTGGATAACGTGGAAGTTGTTTGGCTCATGCGGCGACCTCCTGCCTGGCAGGCGCTGTGGCCAGCGGTGTATGGCAGCGCACCATGCCGCTTTGCCAGTCACGCAGATTGGGGCGCTCATCGCGGCAGCGCTGGTTGGCATAACTGCAGCGCGGTGCAAACAGACAGCCGTCGGGCCGGTCAAACAGCCCGGGCACCATGCCGGGGATGGTGGCCAGGCGCGTGTCACCGGCACTGCGCTCGGGCATGGCAGCCAGCAGCGCATCGGTGTACGGGTGTTGCGGGGCAGCAAACATGTCTTGCGCGCTGCGCTCCTCCATGATCTGGCCGGCATACATCACCGCTACGCGCTGCGCCATCTCGGACACCACGCCCATGTTGTGGGTGATCAGCACCAGCGCCATGTTGCGGTCTTTCTGCAGCGTGCGCAGCAGGTCCAGGATTTGCGCCTGAATGGTCACGTCCAGCGCGGTGGTTGGCTCGTCTGCTATCAACAATTTGGGGTTGCAGGCAATCGCCATGGCGATCATCACGCGCTGGCTCATGCCACCTGAGAGCTGGTGCGGGTAAATGCCCAGGCGGCTCTCGGGTGCCGGGATGCCAACCTGCTCCAGCAGCTCAATGGAGCGTTTGCGCGCTGCCGCCTTGTCCATGCCCATGTGCAGTTTCAGCGTCTCGGCCATCTGGAAACCCACGGTAAAACACGGGTTCAGGCTGGTGGTGGGGTCCTGAAAAATCATCGCCATGTCTTTGCCGGTCACACTGCGGCGCTGGCGGTCAGACATTTTGAGCAGATCGTGGCCATCAAACACCAGCCGGTCAGCGGTGATCTGGCCAGGATAGGCCACCAGACCCATCAGCGCCATCATGGTGACGCTTTTGCCAGAGCCGGATTCGCCCACAATGCCCAGCACGTCACCCGCTTCCAGCGACAGGCTCACGCCATCCACCGCGTGCATGACAGCGGTTTTGGACGGAAACCGCACCGACAGATTCTCAATTTCCAGGAGTGCCATCGAAATACTCTTTTCAGCGTTTGAGTTTGGGGTCAAACGCGTCGCGCAAGCCATCACCCAGCAGGTTAAAAGCCAGCACCGTGATCAAAATCGCCAGGCCCGGGAAGGTCACTACCCACCAGGCGCGCAGTACAAATTCGCGCGCGTCGGCCAGCATGGTGCCCCACTCGGGCGAAGGCGGCTGGGCACCCAGGCCCAGAAAGCCCAGCGCGGCGGCATCCAGAATCGCCGAGGAAATACCCAGCGAGGCCTGCACGATCAGTGGCGCGGTGCAGTTGGGCAGCACCTCGGAAAACATCAGCCGCAGGTTGCCCGCACCGTTCATGCGGGCGGCTGTCACGTAGTCGCGTGACATTTCCGAGATGACCGCCGCGCGGGTGATGCGCACGTAATGCGGCAGCACCACAATGGCCACGGCCAGCATGGCATTCATCAGGCCGGGGCCCAGAATCGCCACAATCACAATCGCCAGCAGCAGGCTGGGCAGGGTCAGGATGATGTCCATCAGGCGCATCACCGCAATCTCGAAAATGCCCCGGAAATAACCCGCCGTCAGGCCCAGCACGGTGCCAATGATGACCGACAGCGCCACCACCGCCAGGCCAATCGCCAGCGACAGGCGTGCACCAAAAATCAGACGTGACAGGATGTCACGGCCAATCGCATCGGTGCCCAGCAGATGCGCCGCCGAGCCGCCTTCCTGCCACGCGGGTGGTACCAGAAACACGCTCGAATCGGTGATGTCGGGTGAGTAGGGGGCAATCCAGGGTGCCAGGGCGGCCATCAGCAGCACCCCGATCACGACCGCCAGCCCGGCAACCGCCCCCTTGTTGGTTGAAAAATAGTCCCAGAATTCCCGAATGGGATGCTGGGGCGTGTGCAGAGCGGGCTCGGTCAATGTCGTCATGGTCAGTGCGGGCTCAATGCCGGATACGCGGGTTGATGATGCCGTAGGTCACATCCACCAGCAGGTTGACCATCATGACCATGCCGCCCAGCAGCAGCATGCCACCTTGCAACACCGGGTAGTCACGTCGGCCAATGGCTTCAATCATCCATTTACCCACGCCCGGCCACGAAAAAATGGTCTCCGTCAGAATGGCCCCGGTGAACAACACGCCCACCTGCAGGCCAATCACCGTGATCACCGGAATCAGCGCGTTGCGCAACGCGTGCACGGCGACCACCCTGAAGTTGGACAGGCCCTTGGCGCGTGCGGTACGGATGTAGTCCTCGCCAAGCACCTCCAGCATCGCCGAGCGTGTCATGCGCGCAATGACTGCCAGCGGGTTGGTACCGAGCACGATCATCGGCAGGATCAGGTGGGTGACGGCTGACCAAAAGGCATCCTTGTCGCCGGCCAACCAGGTGTCGATCAGCAAAAAGCCGGTGACCGGCTCAATGAAATACTGTACCGAGATGCGCCCGGACACCGGCGTCAGGTCCAGTTTCACCGAGAACAGCAGGATCAGCAGCAGCCCCCACCAGAAAATTGGCATCGAATAACCGGTGAGCGACACCCCCATCACCCCGTGATCCAGAACCGTGTTGCGCTTGACCGCCGCCAGAATGCCCGCCGGGATGCCGATGATCAGCGCGAACAGCATGGCGCTCAAAGCCAGTTCCACCGTGGCCGGAAACAGCGACAAAAACTCGTCCATCACAGGGGCGTGCGTGATGATGGAGGTACCCAGATCACCTTTCAGCACACGGCCGATGTAGATGCCGTACTGCACCATCACCGGGCGGTCAAGCCCGTAGGTGTGAAGCAGCTCGGCGTGGCGGGCGGCATCAATGCCACGCTCACCAGCCAGGGTCTCAATGGGGTCACCGGGCACCATCCGGATCAGAAAGAACGCCACCAGCGTCATGCCGATGAAGGTCGGAATGATCAGGCTGAAGCGGGTTAAAAGGAAACGTAGCATCGACGACGATTAATTTTTAATTAATACAGAATGATGCCACAAAGAAAAAGCCGACTGAACGCCGGCTTTTTGAGTGCGCGCGGCAAAAGCGCTCTGGCTTACTTCAGGTGCTTGCCGATCAGGCCGGCCATCTCGAACATGGTGACCTGGGCTTTGCCAAACACTTCCTTGAGCTTGGCATCGGCGTTGACCATGCGTTTGTTTACAGCGTCTTGCAGTTTGTGCTTTTTGATGTAAACCCACATCTGCTTGACCACTTCGGTGCGCGGCAATGGCTTGCCGCCCACGATGGCAGCCAGTGCGGTGCTGGGCGTCAGGGCCTTCATGAACGCAGCGTTCACGGTACGCTTGGTAGCGGGGGCTTTTTTTGCAGCTGTTTTCTTGGCAGTGGCCTTGGGTGCTGGTGCTGCAACTTTGGCGGCGGCTTTCTTGGCGGGGGCAGCAGCTTTTTTGGCCGGTGCAGCCTTGGCAGCAGCTTTGGCAGGTGCAGACTTCACGGCCTTTGCAGGGGCTGCGGCTTTGGCAGGAGCCGCTGCTTTGGCGGGTGCGGCAGCTTTTTTCACAGCCACTTTCTTGGGAGCGGCTTTGGTTGCTGGAGCAGCTTTTTTTGCTGGCGCGGGTTTTGCAGTTGCCATGGTGTGTTGTCCTTTTGGTAGTTGATCAATCACCAGCGAAAAGTAGCGCATCTGCTGGTGTGGGCGGATGCTACTGGAGAAAAACCTCTTTTCCAAGGGGAAAAACGATAATTTCGCCCTGTAACCGCCCTTTTTGTGACGGCTTGTCTCCCACAAGCACCTCTCGGAGGCGAGTTGCCACGCTCTGTGGCCAATGGCAGGCGGGGTGTCACTACAATTTTTTACTTTTTGGGGCGATCAAAATGGCTGACTTCCTGGCGACTTGCGATCTGTGTGACGCGCACAAAAATGACTCACCCGAGTTGTTTCGGGTGTTGCCGCCGGTGTTTCGGGACTTTGGCGCGCGCCGCGTCTTTGCCGGGCCGGTGGTCACCGTCAAATGCTTTGAAGACAACTCGCTGGTCAAAGCGGCGGTGGATAGCTGCGGAAACCTCGATACACCTCAGGGGCGTGTGGGCCAGGTGCTGGTGGTCGATGGTGCAGGCTCGCTGCGCCGGGCGCTGCTGGGTGGCAACCTGGGTGCGGCTGCCGCACGCAACGGCTGGGCGGGTGTGGTGATTGACGGCTGTGTGCGTGACGTGGCCGAATTGGCTGTGCTGGATGTGGGCATTCGTGCCCTGGCCGCCATGCCGCTGCCCACCGAGAAGCAGAACCAGGGCCTCAAAGATTTGGCCGTACAGATTCAGGGTGTCTGGGTGCGCCCGGGAGACTGGTTGTATGCCGATGCAGACGGCATGGTGGTGAGTACGACACCGCTGGCCTGAAGGGCATCCAGCCCTGATGCCTGGCGGGTGAACAAGTCAGTCGCGTGCTTTGACCGGGCGCGATGGCAGCGTAGCCAGCACCACGCCGGCCAGACACAGGGCAAATGCCAGCCCTTGCAGGCCACTCAAGGTTTCGCCGAGCACCAGCACCCCGACGGCAGCCGCAGAGATGGGCAGCATCACGGTAAACACCCCGGCTTGTGCCGCAGGCACGGTTTTCAGCCCGGTCATCCACAGCCACACGGTCCAGACGCTGGCCGCCAGCGCGTAGAACACCAGCAGCAGCCACATGGGGCCAGCAACGCTGGCAAAGTCAAACGACCAGGCGGCGACCACGCCCAGTGGGGTCATCAGCGCAAAGCCCCACAGATTGATCAGCGCGGTGATGCGCTTGGGGGACACTGTGCCGGTGAGTTTTTTGCCGATCACCGCGTAAGACGCCTCGCAGACCACCGCGCCGAACACCAGCAGATTGCCAAGCCACGCTGTTTTATATGAAAAATCGGCCTGTAGCCCTTGTCCATGCTGCGCAAGTAGCTCTGATTTTGAGAGTGAGAACAAACCGATGCCCAACGCCGCCAGCGCAATCGCCAGCGCCACCCGGCGGGTGATGCGCTCGTGCAGGAACACCCAGCTCAGCAGCGCCACCATCGCCGGAATACCCGCCATGATGACCCCGGCCGACACGGCTGTGGTTTTGCTCACGCCAAACAGCATGCAGGTGGTGAACAGAAAGTTGCCCAGAAACGACTCCAGAAAAAGCAAACCACGTGTGCTGCGACTCATGGGGGGTTCATCGGCCGGCTTGATCAGCCAGTGCGGCATGGCCAATGCGCCGATGCCAAAGCGCAGCCAGGCCAGCAAAAACACCGGTAGCGCCGCCACCAGTGGCTTGCTCAGAGCGACATAGCTGCCCACCAGTGCCATGCTCAGGGCCAAAAAAAGGTAAGCCAGCCACAGGGGCGGGGCGGCAGATTTCAAAGGCATCGGATAGTGGATTGTTGTGCGGCGAATGAATTGGCCCCAGCGTGTGCACTGAAAACAAGGACACTTCGGAGCCAGCATCCGGGATTATCCGTGCTTGTTTTGGAGGAGCTTGGTATGTCCGTCGGCCAATTTGCGTATGCCAGCAACAGCAACCGCTTTCTGGCAGCGCCAGAACTCGCGCAGCAGCCCTATGCGGTGGTGGGTGTGCCGTTTGATGGTGCGGTGACCAACCGGCCCGGTGCGCGCTTTGGCCCGCAGGCCATTCGCGCTGCCAGCCTGATGCTGTGCGACGGTATTCACCCGCACTTCAACGTTACCCCGCTGGGTGTGCTGGGCGATGGTCAGGACATGCGCTTGCCCAATGCCTCGCCGCTGCCAGCGGTGCGCGAGGCGATTCAAACCCAGGCGGCTGCTTTCATGGCCCGGCACCACTGCGTGTTTCTGGGCGGCGACCATTCCATCACCTTGCCGCTGTTGCGCGCGGCCAGGGCGCAGTTTGGCGAGCTGGCGCTGATTCACTTTGACGCCCATTGCGACACCTGGACCGACCACTTTGGCGAACCATCCGGCCACGGCACCTGGACTTATGAGGCGATCACCGAAGGCCTGGTGAGCCCGCAGCACACGGTGCAGATCGGCCTGCGCTCCAGTGGCGAGCGGGGCGCGCGCGAGTATGTGCAGGACCAGGGTGGGTTGATTTTCACCGCCCGAGCGCTGCGTGGGCTCGACGGCGCGGCGCTGGCCCCGGTGGTGGCGCAAATTCGTGAGCGTATCGGCACCCGGCCGTGTTACCTAACGTTGGACATCGACTGCCTCGACCCCGCCTTTGCCCCGGGCACCGGTACGCCCGAGCCTGGCGGTTTGACCAGCTCGCAAGTCCTGACGCTGCTTGAAGAGCTGGCCGACATAAACATGATCGGCATGGACTGCGTAGAAGTGGCACCCGCCTACGACCACGCCGAGCTGACCAGCAACGCCGCCGCTAGTTTCGTCTGGACGTACCTGTGCGGCCATATAGCCAAATGATAGAAAAGAAAGGACTTGCCATGTTGCTCAACTCTGACACCCAACTCAACCGCAACAGTTATTACGAGGCCAGCGTGACCCGACCGGACGCGCTGGCACCGCTGCAAGAGACCCTGGTCGCCGACGTGCTGGTGGTGGGCGCGGGGTTTGCCGGCTTGTCATCAGCCATTGAGCTGGCGCGACGTGGTTACTCGGTGGTGGTGCTGGAGGCCGACCGGGTGGGCAGCGGCGCTTCTGGGCGCAACGGTGGCCAGGCGATTGTGGGCTACGCCAGCGGGCAGGAGCCGTTTGAGCAGCAGTTGGGCAAAGCCACGGCCAAGCTGGCCTGGGACATGTCGCTGCAGGCCATCGACCTGATCGATGAGCGCATCCGTGAGTTCGACATCGATTGCGACTGGGTCAAAGGCTACCTGTATGTGGCGGACTCACCGCGCAAGGCGCGCGCGCTGCAGGACGACGTGGCCACGCTGGCGCGCGATTACGGCTTCCAGGCCGATCTGGCCACGGGAGCTGATGTGCAGCGGCATATCCGCAGCCCACTCTATCACGCCAGTGCGTTTGACACCACCTCAGGGCATTTGCATCCGCTCAAATACGTGCTGGGCCTGTCCCGCGCGGCGCAGGCGCTGGGGGTAAAGATTTTCGAGCGCTCTGCCATGACCCGGCTGGAGCGCGGTGCCAGCGTGACAGGCAGCACCGCCCAAGGCAGTGTCAAGGCGCGGTTTTGCGTGCTGGCTGGCAACTACACGTTGCCGGAATTCGGCCCCAAAGTCGCACCTGACATCAGCGCACGCATCATGCCGGTGGGCACTTACATCATTGGCACGGCACCGTTGGACGCAGCCTTGTGCCAGCAACTCATCCCGAGCAACGCCGCAGCGTGTGACAACAATTTCATCCTGGATTACTTCCGCTTCAGTGCCGACCACCGCATGCTGTTTGGCGGGCGGGTCAGTTATTCGACGCAGACGCCGGGCAATTTGCGTGGCGTGATGGCGCAGCGGCTGGCCAAGGTGTTTCCGCAACTGGCCCAGGTGCCAGTGGAATTTTTGTGGGGCGGCTTTGTGGATATCAGCATGAACCGCGCGCCAGACTTTGGCCGGCTGGGGCAAAACATCTATTACCTGCAAGGCTTCAGCGGTCACGGCGTGGCGCTGACCGGTCTGGCTGGGCAACTGGTGGCGCAGGCCGTGGCCGGGCAGGCTGAACGCTTTGATGTGTTTGCCAGGCTGCAGCACCACAACTTCCCGGGTGGGCCGCTGTTGCGCATGCCCAGTCTGGTGCTGGGCACGCTGTATCACCGCCTGCGCGATGCGCTGTGAGTTACAAGTCTTTTAGGCCTCTAGCCCATATGAAATAAGCGTACGCAGCTATTTATTTGGAAGTAGTTCGACGCGCTTTTCGTGGCAAAACGCTGCCAGCGCCTGATTCAGCAGCCTGGCCAGCACCGGCCCGAAGTGCTTGATCTCGGCCAGCGGGGCGTAGCCGTAACCAATCACCAGCCCCTTGATGTCCTGGCGCTTGAGGCAGTAGGCGGACAGCGGCCGCACCGTCAGACCGTGCTTGCCAATCTGCTGGGCCAGCGCCCGGTCGTCGATGGCATCGGGCAAGCGCAGGCACAGGTGCAGGCCCTGTTCGGCACCTGTGATCTGGGCATGGGCACCCAGGCAGGGCTGTAGCGCGGTCAGCAGGCTCTGGCGGCGTTGGGCGTAGCTTTGGCGTGCTTTGCGCAGCGCGCCGGCAAAGTGACCCATGTCGATGAACTCGGCCAGCGCCGCCTGAACCGGCATCTGCCCGGGGCGGTTCAGGTCGTAATGGGCGCGTTTGAAGGCCGCTGCCAGACCTTTGGGCACCACCATGTAGCCCAGTTTCAGGCCCGGATACAACACTTTGGAAAACGAGCCCAGGTACAGCACTCGGCCCTGGGTGTCGAGCCCGGCCAGCGACGAAATCGGCGGCCCGCTGAAGCGGAACTCGCTGTCGTAGTCGTCTTCAAGCACCCAGGCCTGGTGTTGTTTGGCCAGTGACAGCAGTTGATGCCTGCGTGCCAGCGACATCACAGCGCCGGTAGGGTACTGGTGCGAGGGTGTCAAGTAGATCAGTCTGGGCGGGGTGTTGGCATCCATCGACGGCGACACCATGCCCTGCTCGTCCACCGGCACCGGGTGCAGGTTCAATCCGGTGGCTAAAAACGCTTTGCCAGCGCCCCAGTAGGCCGGGTCTTCCAGCCACACCGTATCACCGTGGTCGGCCAGCAGTTGCGCGCACAGCTCCAGAGATTCCTGCGTGCCGCTGGTGATGATGACCTGCTCCACGTCGAGGGGCACGCTGCGAAACACGCGCAGGTAGTCGGCCACGGCCCGGCGCAGCGGAGCGTAGCCGCCGCTGCTGCTGTAGTCCAGCATCTCGGGGTAGGTCATGCGCCAGTGTTTGTTTTGCAACCGCTGCCACAGCGCCACGGGGAACGCGCTGAAGTCGGCAATGCCGGGTGTGAAGGGCTGGATTTCCAGCTCGCTGGCGCAAAAGCGGGTGCTCAGGTCTTGCCCGCGCCGGGAGAGGCGCTCAGCCGGTGCCTGGCTGGCATTGCGCGCGGGGGTCGTCGGGCGCAGCGGCACTTTGGTGCTGACGAAGGTGCCGCTGCCCACGCGGCTGACCAGGTAGCCTTCGACGGTGAGCTGGTTCAGCGCCGCCACTACCGTGTTGCGCGACATGTGCAAGTCCTGCACCAGGTCGCGGCTCGAGGGCAGGCGTTCATCGGGGCCGAGCTTGCCGTCCAGAATGGCGCGGCGCAGCGCTTCGTACAGCTGTCGGTGCAGCGGCAACCGGGTCTGGGCGTTCAAACGGCTGATCTCGGTGAGCAAAAGTTCTGACAGCATGGTGTGACGTTTCAAGAAACTGCATTACAGTGGGTTGGGCTTGGCCATAGTCAATATAACAAGTGGCACCTTTGATCCAAATCAAATGGCCCTGATTTTGAGCCAATTCACCCCGCACAATGTGTCAGCAAACAGCGGCTAACCGGCCACAGTCTGTTTCAGGAGAATCCCATGGACGACAAAAAATCAATGAATTTCAACGATTTGGAGCAATGGCTCAACGAGCGGCGGGTCACCGAGGTGGAATGCCTGGTGCCCGACTTGACCGGTGTGGCGCGCGGCAAGATCCTGCCACGGGTCAAGTTCACCGAAGACCGGGGCATGCGCCTGCCGCAGTCGGTGGTGGCGATGGGCGTGACCGGCGAGTTTCCCGAGAGCGGCCCGTATTACGACGTGATCGACCCGACCGACAAAGACATGCAATTGCGCCCCGACCCGTCCACCGTGCGGATCGTGCCCTGGGCCACCGACCCCACCGCGCAGGTGATCCACGACTGTTTTGACCACCACGGCAACCTGGTGCCGTTTGCGCCACGCAGCGTTCTGCGCCGGGTGTGCGATCTTTTTGCCGCCGAGGGCTGGCAGCCCATCGTGGCACCAGAGCTGGAGTTTTACTTGACTGCGCGCAATACCGACCCCAACACCCTGCTCAAGCCGCCAATTGGCCGCAGTGGTCGTGCCGAAACCTCGCGCCAGGCCTACAGCATCGACGCCGTCAACGAGTTTGACCCGCTGTTTGAAGAGATTTACGACTACTCCGACAAGATGGAGCTCAATGTCGACACGCTGATCCACGAAATCGGCGCGGGCCAGATGGAGATCAACTTCTTTCACGCCGAACCCATGGGCCTGGCCGACGAAGTGTTCCTGTTCAAGCGAACGGTGCGCGAATCGGCGCTGCGCCATGACATGTACGCGACCTTTATGGCCAAACCGATTGCCGGTGAGCCCGGCAGCGCCATGCATGTGCACCAGAGCATTTTGAACAAGGCCACCGGCAAAAACATTTTCAGCAACGAAGATGGCACGCCGTCCGAGGCCTTCATGCATTACATCGGCGGTTTGCAGCGTTACATTCCGGCGGCGATGGTGCTGGTGGCACCGTATGTGAACAGCTACCGCCGCCTGAGCCGCAACACGGCCGCGCCCATCAACATCGAATGGGGTTATGACAACCGCACGGTGGGTATCCGTTCACCGATCTCGTCACCCGCTGCGCGCCGGGTGGAAAACCGGGTGATTGGGGCCGATGCCAACCCGTATGTGGCGCTGGCCATGACCTTGGCCTGCGGCTATCTGGGTCTCAAAAACAAGATCAAACCCAAGGCCGAGATGCGCGGCGATGCCTACCTGTCGCCTTATTCGCTGCCGCGCAGCCTGGGTGAGGCGCTGGACTGGTTGCGCCGCGAGTCCGAATTGCACGACGTGCTGGGCAAGGAATTCATCACCGTGTATTCCGAGATCAAGGACCTGGAGTTTGAGGAATTCATGAAAGTGATCTCGCCCTGGGAGCGCGAACACTTGCTATTGCATGTATAGCTACTTGCGCTTATTCAACAAAGGCTAGAGCCCTATTTTGTATATAAAGGACATGACCAATGAACGCAGCCAACACCCCTGAGGAACTGGGCACCAAGGAAATCCAGGCGCTCGATAGCGCTCACTTCATGCACCCGTTTACCGACCACGGTGACCTGGCCACGCGGGGTGCGCGGGTCATCACCCGCAGCGAAGGTGTTTATGTCTGGGATTCAGAGGGCGAAAAACTGTTTGACGCCATGAGTGGCCTGTGGTGCGTCAACGTGGGCTACGGCCGCAAGGCGCTGGCCCAGGCCGCCTACGACCAGATGATGACGCTGCCGTTCTACAACAGCTTCTTTCAGACCACAAATGTGCCCGCCGTGAAACTGGCCACCAAATTGGCGCAACTGGCACCGAATGTGGGCGACCGCAGTTTCGAGCATGTGTTCTTTTCCAGCAGTGGCTCGGAAAGCAATGACTCGAATGTGCGCATGGTGCGCCGTTATTGGGACTTGCTCGGCCAGCCGCAGCGCAAGGTCATCATCAGCCGCCAAAACGCCTACCACGGCAGCACCATGGCCGGTGCCTCGCTGGGGGGCATGAGTGGCATGCACGCGCAGGGTGATTTGCCCATTCCCAACATCACGCACATCGAGCAGCCGTATTTTTATGAAAACGGCTTGCCTGGCGAGTCGGCAGATGCGTTTGGGGTGCGCGCTGCAGGCTGGCTGGAAGAAAAAATTCTCCAGATTGGTGCAGAAAAAGTTGCAGCCTTCATTGCCGAGCCCATTCAAGGTGCAGGCGGCGTGATCATTCCGCCCACAACGTACTGGCCAGAGATACAGCGCATCGTGGACAAATACGGCATCCTGCTGATCAGCGACGAAGTGATATGCGCCTTTGGCCGCCTGGGCCACTGGTTTGCCTACGAGCGCTTTGGCTACAAGCCCGATCTGGTGACCTTTGCCAAGGCGGTGACCAGCGGCTATATCCCGCTGGGCGGCGTGATGGTGGGCGACCGTGTGGCCAAGGTGCTGATCGAAAAAGGCGGCGAGTTCAACCACGGCTATACCTACAGCGGCCACCCGGTGGCCTGCGCCGTGGCGTTGGCCAACCTGGAGATCATGGAGGCCGAGCAACTGCCGCAGCGAGTGCGCGGCGAAGTTGGCGACTACTTCGCCCGGCGTTACGCCGAGCTGGGTGATCACCCGCTGGTGGGGATGACCGAGTCTTGCGGCTTTGTGGCTGGCCTGGTGTTGGTCAAAAACAAGCAAACCAAGGAGCGCTTCAGCGCGGAGGATGCCGTGGGCATGATTTGCCGCGGCCATTGTTTCCGCAACGGGCTGATCATGCGCGCGGTGGGCGACCGCATGATCATCGCGCCGCCGCTGACGCTCACCCATGCCCAGATTGACGAGCTGATGGGCTTGATTCGCCAGGCGCTGGACCTGACCTACGCCGAAGTCAAGAAAAATGGCTGGCTGGCATAAGGGTTGCTTCTAGGTAATGGGCGGTTATTTTCCGATTAGCATTCCAACCCAGCCCCCAAGGTGTATTTTTCCGACTTTTGGGGAACAGTTTTCGGTTTCTTGTTTGTTTGTTTTTTTGACTTCAGGAGTGTCGATATGCGTGATTTCTTCAAGCGAATCAAGGTTTCAGGCTTGGCCGCGAGCCTTCTCACAGCGGGATTGCTGGTAGCGGGGGCCACCAGCGTGCATGCAGAAGATGAAAATGTCCTCAATATCTACAACTGGTCTGACTACATCGGTGAGAACACCATCGCCAATTTCGAGAAAGAAACCGGCATCAAGGTGCGTTACGACACCTTTGACAGCAACGAAACCCTGCACGCCAAACTGGTGGCTGGCAAGACGGGTTATGACATCGTGGTGCCGTCTTCCAACTGGGCCAAGATTCAGATCGACGGTGGCCTTTTCACCAAACTCGACAAAAGCAAAATTACCACTTACGGCAATCTCGACCCGTTTGTGATGAAACAACTGGCGACCATGGATCCGGGTAATCAGCACATTGTTCCCTGGATGTGGGGCATCACCACCATCGGTATCAATGAGGGCAAGCTCAAAGCGGCTCTGGGCAACCTGCCCATGCCCGATAACGCCTGGGACCTGTTGTTCAAGCCCGAATATGCGGCCAAGGCCAAATCTTGCGGCATCTCTGTGCTCGATTCCGGTGACGAGGTTTTCCCTGCCGCGCTGCGTTATCTGGGCAAGCCGCCCTATAGCAAGAATCCCGCAGACTACCAGGCCGCTGGCAAGATGTTGGCAGCCATCCGACCCGACATCAGCCTTTTCTCATCGTCTGGCTACATCAATGACCTGGCCAGCGGCTCCTTGTGCCTGGTACTGGGCTGGAATGGCGACATCAGCATTGCCGCAGCCCGTGCCAAAGAAGCCAAAAATGGCAACGATATCAAGGTGCTGCTGCCCAAAACAGGGGCCGTGCTGTTCTTTGACACCATGGCGATTCCGGTGGATGCCAAGCACGTGGACAACGCCTACAAGTTCATCAGCTACATCTACCGCCCGGAAGTGAACGCCGAGATCGTCAACAAGGTGCTGTACGCCAACCCGATTCCGGCGTCGGCGAAGTTCATCAAACCTGAAGTGCGTGACAACAAAACGGTGTTCATGAGTCCTGAGGACTTGGCCCGCATGGTGCCCCCAGAAGCCGTCAGCAGCGACACCCGTCGTTTGCGGACCCGCCTGTACACCACCTTCAAGACAGGTCTGTAAACCGCACGGCGGGTTGCCTGGCGCTTGCCCTGTGGCAGCGCTGGGCAGAATTGGATTTCAAACAATAAAAGGTTGCGCATGCAGCAAAAACAGCAGGTTGCCGCTGGTAAGGCCAGTGATTCGCGGTTTGTCAGAATCGACCATTTGACAAAACGCTTTGACGAAGTTGCCGCCGTGGACGACGTGTCCATTGACATCGAAAAAGGCGAGATCTTCGCCTTGCTCGGATCGTCCGGTTGCGGCAAGTCCACGCTGTTGCGCATGCTCGCCGGTTTCGAGACGCCCTCGCAAGGCAACGTTTTTCTGGACGGGGTGGACATTTCCACCATGCCGCCTTACGAGCGTCCGATCAACATGATGTTCCAGTCGTATGCGCTGTTTCCTCACCTCACGGTGTATCAGAACATCGCTTTCGGGCTTGAGCGCGACAAGATGCCCAAGGACAAAATCGCTGAGCGCGTCGAAGCCATGCTCAACATCGTCCAGTTGAAACCCTATGCCAAGCGCAAGCCGCACCAGCTCTCGGGCGGCCAGCAGCAACGCGTGGCGTTGGCGCGTTGTCTGGCCAAGAGCCCCAAACTGCTGCTGCTCGATGAGCCACTCGGTGCGCTGGACCGCAAACTGCGTGAGCAAACGCAATTTGAGCTTGTCAACATCATCAAGAAGGTCGGCGTCACCTGCGTCATGGTGACGCACGACCAGGAAGAGGCCATGATCATGGCCGACCGCATCGCCGTGATGCAGGAAGGCTGCTTCTTGCAGGTGGGGCGACCGGGCGAAATTTACGAAACACCCAACTGCCTCTTCGTCGCGGGTTTTATTGGCGACGTGAACCTGTTCAAGGGAACGGTCGAAGAAGATCAACCCGACCACGTGGTGGTGGCTTCGCCCGAATGTCGGCATTACGTCAGCCATGGCATCACCGGCACCTTGGGGATGGAAGTGAGCATCGCGCTGCGCCCGGAAAAGATCAGTCTGCAGGAGACAGAACCGACGCTCGAAGAACGCGAGTCCGCAGCCGAGCACGGCCACAATTGCACCCGTGGCACGATTGACGGCATCGCCTATTTTGGCAAGTTCACCCTGTTCCACGTGCGGCTTGAGAGTGGCAAGGTGATCAAGGCGACGCGTGAAAACGTCGCGCGCCACGAGGACAAGCAGCTCGTTCGCGGGCAAAGCGTTTACGCCTGGTGGGACGGCAGCGACGTGGTCGTGCTCACGAGCTAGGGCGCGGGCGAGAACACAATGAACATCGCAACAAGTCTCAAAGGCGCTGCGCACAGCCTGGGCCAAAGCTGGGGACGGCGCACCGTCATTGGCATCCCTTACCTTTTCCTGATCCTGCTGTTTTCGGTCCCATTTCTGGTGGTCCTCAAGATCAGTGTGTCCGAGTCTGACGGCATCAGGTTTCAGGATTTGCTGAGTTACGTTGATGGCGCGGTCCAACTCAAGATCAAGCTGTCGAACTACATTTTCCTCAGCACTGATCCGCTTTACGTTGAGACCTACTGGTCATCGGTCAAGTTTGCGTTGCTCAATACATCCATTTGCCTTTTTATCGGCTACCCGTTTGCCTATTTCATGGCGCGCTCACCAGCCAACATGCGCCCGGCCTTGCTGATGCTGGTGTCGCTGCCATTCTGGACGTCTTACCTGCTGCGTGTGTACGCCTGGAAAGGTTTGCTGGATGACCACGGTGTGTTCAACAACATCATGATCTGGCTGCATCTGATTGATCAACCCATCAAGATGATGTACACCGGATTTTCCATGACCATCGGCATGGTGTATGCCTACCTGCCGTTCATGATCCTGCCGTTGTACGCCAACCTGGTCAAGATGGACTTGCGACTGATCGAGGCCGCCAAAGACCTGGGTGCCACGCCGTGGCAGACCTTCTGGCTGATCACCGTGCCGCTCTCCAAGAACGGCATCATTGCAGGCTCGATGCTGGTGTTCATTCCTAGCATGGGCGAGTATGTGATCCCCGAACTTCTGGGAGGCCCCAGCACCCTGATGATCGGGCGCGTGTTGTGGGACGAGTTCTTCAGCAACAACGACTGGGCCATGGCCTCGGCCGTCGCGGTGACCATGGTGGGACTGATCCTGGTGCCCTTGGCGATCTTCAACAAATACCAGGCCGACTCCGGCGGCGTTCGGGGGATATGAGCCATGTCTAGCCGTTTTGGAAAAGCCTGGCTGATGGCCGGCTACTTTTTTCTGTATCTGCCCATCGTGACGTTGATCGTGTTCTCGTTCAACGACTCGAAGATGGTGACGCTGTGGGGCGGTTTCACCTTCAAGTGGTACGGTGTGATTGCGCATGACACCGAGGTGGTGGATGCTTTTGTGTTGTCGCTCAAAGTCGCGTTGATGAGCGCCACCGCATCGGTGCTGCTGGGTACCTTGGCTGCTTTTGCGATGGTGCGCTACAAAAAATTCTGGGGCCGTACCGTGTTTTCTGCCCACATCAACGCACCCTTGGTGGTGCCTGAGGTCATCACCGGTTTGTCCTTGCTGCTGTTCTTTGTCATGTGCGAACGCGTCTTTGGCTGGCCGGACCGTGGCATTTTGACCATCTGGGCGGGTCATACTTCAGTGGGCATGGCGTATGCCGCCGTGGTGATCCAGTCGCGTCTGCTGGAAATGGACAAGTCACTGGAAGAGGCGGCCATGGACTTGGGATGCCACCCGCACCAGGTGTTTTTTCTGGTCACGCTGCCGATGATTGCGCAGTCGTTGATGGCTGCCTGGCTGCTGACCTTCACTTTGTCACTGGATGATGTGGTTTCGACGGCTTTCTTGTCGGGCCCGGGTTCCACCACCTTGCCGATCGTGATTTTGTCGCGCGCCAGACTGGGTTTGAACCCGACGGTGAATGCCATTGCGACGATCACCGTGGTGGTGGTGTCGATTGGCGTGTTCGCCGGTAGTTTGTGGTTGTCGCGTCAGGAGACGCGGCGGGCAGCCGAGCAGGCAGCGGCTTACCGCGAAGGAACAGTGCAGCCGGTTGCCGCTTAGTTTGTGGATGTGTAAATGGGGTGGTCGGATGACACCGATTGTCATGTGAGTAACTTAAAAGGAGCGATGAAGATGAAACTCAATCAAGTAGCGTTCGCGGTGGTGCTTGCGTTCCCATTGCTGGCCAGCGCCCAGAGCAATGCTGAACTGCAAAGCCAGATCCAGGAGCTCAAAGCCCAGTTGGCTCAGCTCAAAGCCATGATCACGCAAAACGCGAGCGCTCCTGCGGCTGCACCGGTGGCCCAGGGCGACCAGGTGCCGCCGGTTGACCCGGAAGAATTCAATCAAGTCAAAGTCAAGGTCGACAGCATGATCGACCAGCAAAGCGTGGCTGGCTTCAAGGGTTTACGCATCAGTGGCGGGTTTGACCCGGTTTACATGGTCAATCGTGCCAAGGACACGTCTTCGTTTGCCTTCCTGAATAATTTCAGCAATGTCAACGGCAGCGGTGAAGCGTATTCGTACGACAACTCCTACTTTGGCCTGGCTTACTTGGATGTACAAAAAGAGATGGACGACGGCGGCACCAAATTTCGCCTGACGCTGGCGCCGAGTAAGAGTGCTGGTTCAGGTTACAACTGGGGCAACATTGTGCACGAAGCATCGGCCTCGATCCCCTTGACCGATTCGCAGACACGGTTGATGGTTGGGCAAATGCCCGATGTGTCAGGCTATGAGCCCTACCTCAACACGTTTGTCGGAGCCAATAGTCTTTCTTCTAACCTGCTTTATCCTGGCTATGGTGAATATTTCATCACCAAAAATATGTTGTTTGACTTCACGGCCGCTACCATGTACACCGGTATTGGTTTGGATATAACGCGTGGTCCCTGGGAGACCAAGCTGATCCTGGCCAACTTCAATTCGGCTCGTAATGATGTCAATATCAGCAGTTGTGTGGCTGGGACGCCGTGTGCGACCAGGCCGTCCACAAGCCCAACCCTGATTTATAACTTGACATACGCTCAAGACGAATTTTGGGGTTTTGAATTTACCGGCTATGAAGGTCGCGTGACCAATGCCGTAGCGGGTGGGGCAAGCCGCCTGGATCAGTTTGAGATTGATGGCAATTACACTCGTGGCAACTTCAACGGTAACCTTCAAGCCACCATTGGCCGCCAGGCGGACGCGGCTTTCAATGGAGGTGATGCCCAGTGGTGGGGCGTTTCGGCACTGGCTTCTCAGCGTGTGACACCGAAGCTGACTCTGGCTGCTCGGGCTGATTACCTGAACAACCAGAAGAACGGTGGAGGTACGTTTAATCTAGCGAGCAACGGGCCAAACGATGGCACTGGTACTGGAACGTTAGCCGCCGTGGGCGATTTTGTGAACGGATTTGGCGCTGGCGATCCTAGTGCCCCAGGGTACGATCCAAACGTAGGTGCCAACCGTTACTCTCTGTCATTTGCTGCCACTTACCGCTTGACCACCAACGTGGCCTTGCGAGCGGAGTACCGCCATGACCACGCCACCACACCGGCGTTTTATTACTACGGTGACCAGACCTACCGTAACAACAACGATACCTTCGGCCTGCAGGCGATCGTGAACTTCTGATCAGCGACCCGCTGAACCCGTCGGGGGGCAGGAATGCCCCCCGATTTCTTTGAGCCTGGTGTTGGAGCCACTTTGACGTGGCTTGACACGTCCATTTGGCCCAGGCTGACTATCAAGTGGTGTGGTCAACCGAGTCGATCTCAACAATCACATTGAATTGGATGCAAAGTGAATACTCCCAACATTTCTCCACAGGTGCAGTTTGATGGCCGTGCATTGATTGACGGTCATCGCCGCGACGCTCAAGACGGCGCAACATTCAGCTGCATCTCGCCCATTGACGGTCGCGTTCTGACCGAAGTCGCGCGCTGTCAGGCGGCCGACATTGATGCTGCCGTGGCATCAGGCCGCGCGGCATTTGAAGACAAGCGCTGGTGCGGCATGGCCCCGGCAGCGCGCAAGCGGGTGATGATCAAATTTGCTGACCAGTTGCTGGCACATGCCGAAGAGCTGGCGCTGATGGAAACGCTCGACATGGGCAAACCCATCAAGTATTCCCGAGCGGTCGATGTCAATAGCGCGGCTAACTGCATCCGCTGGTATGGCGAGGCCGTGGACAAGATTTACGACGAAATCGCCCCCACCGCCAGCACGGCGCTGGCGCTGATTACGCGTGAGCCGATGGGTGTGGTGGGGGTCATCGTGCCATGGAACTACCCGATGATCATGGCCGCCTGGAAGATCGCTCCGGCACTCGCTGCAGGCAACTCGGTGGTCTTGAAACCCAGCGAGAAATCGCCTTTGACCGCGCTGCGTCTTGCTGAACTGGCGCTGGAGGCGGGCATTCCGCCAGGCGTGTTCAACGTGGTGCCGGGCTATGGCCCTGAGGCCGGCTCACCCTTGGCGCTGCATATGGATGTGGATTGCATTGGTTTCACCGGTTCGACCCGCGTGGGCAAGCAGATCCATGTGATGGCGGGCCAAAGCAACCTCAAACGCGCGTGGACCGAACTGGGTGGCAAGTCGCCCAACATCGTGTTTGCCGA
Source organism: uncultured beta proteobacterium (assembly GCA_903905735.1). Classification (GTDB taxonomy): domain Bacteria; phylum Pseudomonadota; class Gammaproteobacteria; order Burkholderiales; family Burkholderiaceae_C; genus Rhodoferax. The sequence goes on along the minus strand of CAIVHU010000033.1, from coordinate 20,248 downwards.
CTGCCCGGATCTGGACAAAGCCGTGGAAGCAGCGGTGGGCAGCATCTTCTTCAACCAGGGTGAGAGTTGCAATGCTCCTTCGCGCCTGTTTGTCGAGGCCAGCATCCATGAGCAGTTTCTGGAAAAAGCCGTGGCCTTGGCACCCAAATACGCGCCTGGCAACCCGCTGGACCCGGCCACGATCATGGGCGCGATTGTGGACAAGACGCAGATGGACAACGTCTTGCGCTATGTGGAGAGCGGCAAGGCCGAAGGTGCCAGCCTTTTGTGTGGCGGCGAGCAGGCGATGGCGGACACAGGCGGTTGTTATGTACAACCCACGATCTTTGCCGGGGTGCAACCGCAAATGAAGATTTGCTGTGAAGAGATCTTCGGCCCGGTGCTGTCGGTGATGGCGTTCACCGATGCCGCCGAGGTGGTGCGCCAGGCCAACGCCAGCGTCTATGGCCTGCAGGCCGCGGTGTGGACGCGTGACATCAACAAGGCGCATGGCGTGGCGCATGCCTTGCGCGCCGGGACGGTGCACGTCAATTCCTACGACGAGGACGACATCACCGTGCCTTTTGGCGGCTACAAGCAAAGTGGGGTAGGGCGCGACAAATCGCTGCACGCGTTTGACAAATACACCGAAACCAAGACCACCTGGATTCGCATCGACAGCCCGGTGTAATCCGTCAGCAGTCGCAATGAGCTACGATTAACGTAGCTGTTAGCCCTTTATGGATAAGGGCTAGAAGGCAAAATCATGCATAATTTTGAGACCATTGCCGCAGACCTGCAGGCGCGCGGCATCCATTCCATCCTGACCCAGTTCTGCGATCTGCACGGCGTGGCCAAAGGCAAGCTGGTGCCTGTTCAAAACCTGCGTGAATGGGTTGAGAGCGGCGCGGGCTTTGCAGGTCCCAGCATTTGGGGCACCGGCTTGGGCCGCTTTGGTAGGCGCAGCGAATATTACGGGCGGGTGCAGCTAGAGACGTTGCGCGATTTGCCGTTTATGCCCGGTGTGGCGCACGCCGTGTGTGATGGCTATGCTGGCGGTGAGCCCTTGGCCACTGACTCACGCCAGGTGCTCAGACGCCAGTTGGAGCGGCTCAAAGTGCGTGGCTGGACGCTGTGGGTCGGCATTGAGCCCGAGTTCTTCCTGCTGAAAAAGACCGCGGACGGCCAGTGGTTGCCCGCCGATGCCCTAGATGGTCTGGACAAACCTTCCTACGACCTGAAAGCCATCCACCGCAACCGCGCTTTTCTGGACGACATGCGCGTCGCCCTGACCCAACTCGGCTTTGAGCTGCAGCAAATCGACCATGAAGATGCCCGTGGCCAGTATGAGATCAACTACAAATTTGACGACGCGCTAGCCGCGGCAGATCGCTACATGCTGTTCAAGCTGACCGCGCATGCCGTGGCCGAGCAGCATGGCTGCGTGTTCAGCTGCATGCCCAAGCCGTTTGCCGGTGCGCCGGGCAGCGGTCTGCACTTTCACCTGAGCTTGACGGATGCCGATGGCCGCGCCGTCTTCACCGACACCACCGACCCGCTGCTGCTCAGCGCCGATGGCTACCATTTTGTGGCGGGCTTGTTGCACCACGCTGATGCTTTGGCGGCCCTGTGCGCGCCCACCGTGAACAGTTACAAACGACTGACGCTGAGCCATAGCGCCTCTGGCACCACCTGGTCGCCAGTCTGGAAAGCCTTTGGCGACAACAACCGCACCTGCCTGATTCGCACGGTCGCTGGCCGGTTGGAATGGCGCCTGTCTGATCCTTCTTGCAACGTTTATGCCGCGATTGCCGCCACGCTGGCCGCCGGGCTTGATGGCATTGACCAGGCCATGACCGCGCCCGCCGCCTGCGTTGAGGATTTGTACGAGCGCTTTGCCTCAGGCGCGCCGATGCCCGGTCGCCTGCCCGCTGATCTTGGTGCGGCACTGCAAGCACTGGCGCAGGACACGGCATTGACGCAGTCCGTGGGTGAGGCGTTTTGCCAGGAGTTCGTCGCGCTCAAAAACCAGGAGTGGCAAGACTACAGCCAGAGCGTGAGCGCTTGGGAGTTGCAACGTTACGCTGAGATGTTTTGATTTCTCATGATGTGAAAACCATGATTTCGCATCATGGGAAATTCATTGAGTCAAGGGCTTTGATGTTTTCTTGAATCGAAAAATATCGTTTCGTATCGAGAAATATGAAAATAAGTCAATGATTTCATTGGTAAAAATAATTGTCTTATATAAGACATAAGATTAAATTTAACTCTTATATAAGACTTAGAATTCACTCCAACCCGGCCATAATTCCAAGTCGTTTGCCGGGGCCAGATTCAACCAACTCAGGAGTGTTTTCATGTCCCAACCCACCGCGCCATTGAGCCGCCAAGAGCAAATCGCCGCCCTCGAAAAAGACTGGGCCACCAATCCCCGCTGGAAAGGTGTCAAACGTGGCTACAGCGCCGCCGATGTGGTCCGCCTGCGCGGCAGCCTGCAACCCGAGTACACCCTGGCCAAAAACGGCGCTGAAAAGCTCTGGGCCAAGATCAACGGCGGCTCCAAAAAAGGTTATGTGAACGCCTTTGGTGCCATCACCGCCGGGCAGGCCATGCAGCAAGCCAAGGCTGGCCTGGAAGCCGTGTACCTTTCGGGCTGGCAAGTCGCTGCCGATGGCAACACGTCGGAAACCATGTACCCTGACCAGTCGCTGTACGCCTACGACTCGGTGCCCACCATGGTGCGTCGCATCAACAACACCTTCAAGCGCGCTGACGAAATCCAGTGGGGCCGTGGCATCGAGCCAGGTACGCCTGAGTTCATCGACTACTTTCTGCCCATCGTGGCCGACGCGGAAGCCGGTTTCGGTGGTGTGCTCAATGCATTTGAGCTGATGAAGAACATGATCGCCTCCGGCGCGGCTGGTGTGCACTTTGAAGACCAGTTGGCTGCCGTGAAGAAATGCGGTCACATGGGTGGCAAGGTGCTGGTGCCCACGCAAGAGGCTTGCGAAAAGCTCATCGCCGCCCGTTTTGCCGCTGACGTGATGGGTGTCTCCACCATCGTGCTGGCGCGCACCGACGCCGAAGCCGCCAACCTGATCACCAGCGACTACGATGCCAACGACAAGCCATTCCTGACCGGTGAGCGCACCCAAGAAGGTTTCTACCGCGTTAAGAACGGTCTGGAACAAGCCATCAGCCGTGGTATCGCCTACGCCCCCTACGCCGACCTGGTGTGGTGTGAAACCGGCGTGCCCGACATTGGTTTTGCCCGCGAATTCGCGCAAGCTGTGCAAGCCGCCTGCCCGGGCAAGATGCTGTCCTACAACTGCTCTCCGTCCTTCAACTGGAAGAAAAACCTCAACGACAGCCAGATCGCTTCCTTCCAGGAAGACCTGGCCGCGCTGGGCTACAAGTACCAGTTCATCACGCTGGCCGGTATCCATATCAACTGGTTCAACACCTTCCAGTTTGCCCATGCTTACGCCCGTGGCGAAGGCATGAAGCACTACACTGAAATGGTCCAGGAGCAGGAATTCGCTGCGCGCGACAAGGGCTACACCTTCGTGTCGCACCAGCAAGAAGTGGGTGCCGGTTATTTTGACGACGTGACCACGGTCATCCAGGGCGGTTCTTCCAGCGTGAAGGCGCTGACCGGCTCCACCGAAGAAGAACAGTTCCACTAAGCCAAAGTCACCAAGAATCATCCAAGAAGAGCCCGAGGAGGGGCAAAGGCTGGCGGCTCGCAAGGGTTGCTGGCCTTTTTTTCGCCCGGCTGTTTTGGCGGGTCAAGGGCCCGGTTGGGTGCTGCGGCTAAAATTGCCGCTTCATCATTTGGATAAGAGCGAGAAAGGCAGCTGGTTATGACACCGCGAACGACACGGCAAATATACAAGAAATAAGGCCGTAGCCCGCTTGCCTTATGCACAGTGTGCTCTATTTTAAATAGTAAAACGCGGACAGTTCCGCGTTTTTTTTTTGACGCAATCCACCTCACTCTTTCATCATCATGGTTCAAATTACGCTCCCTGACGGCTCGCAACGTGACTACCCCGCTGCCGTGACCGTGGCCGACGTGGCCGCTTCCATCGGCGCTGGCCTGGCCAAGGCCGCTCTGGCTGGTAAGGTCAATGGCAAGACGGTGGACACCAGCTATGTGATCGACGCCGATGCCAAGCTCGCCATCATCACCGCTAAAGATGCCGAGGGGTTGGAGGTCATTCGCCACTCCACCGCCCACTTGCTGGCTTACGCGGTGAAGGAACTGTTCCCGCAAGCGCAGGTCACCATCGGCCCGGTGATCGAAAACGGCTTCTTCTACGACTTCGCGTTCGAGCGGCCATTCACCATGGATGATCTGGCCGTCATCGAAAAGCGCATGACCGAACTCGCCAACAAGGATGAACCCATAACCCGCCGCGTGTTGCCACGCGACGAGGCTGTGGCCTATTTCAAGGGCCTGGGCGAGCACTACAAGGCCGAAATCATCGCCAGCATTCCGGCGGGCGAAGACGTGAGTCTGTACCGTGAAGGCGCCTTTGAAGACCTGTGCCGTGGCCCGCACGTGCCCAGCACCGGCAAGCTCAAACACTTCAAACTCATGAAAGTGGCCGGTGCCTACTGGCGCGGCGACCACAAAAACGAGATGCTGCAGCGCATCTACGGCACCGCCTGGGCCACCAAGGAAGACCTAGCGCAGCACCTGAAGATGCTCGAAGAAGCCGAAAAGCGCGACCACCGCAAACTCGGTCGCGAACTGGACCTGTTTCACATCGATGAGCATTCTCCGGGCACTGTTTTCTGGCATCCTAAGGGTTGGGCCGTGTGGCAGGCGGTGGAGCAGTACATGCGCCAGGTGTACCGTGACAACGGTTACGAAGAGGTCAAAGGCCCGCAGCTTCTGGACAAAGGCTTGTGGGAGAAAACCGGCCACTGGGACAAATACCGCGACAACATGTTCACCACCGAGTCGGAAAAGCGCGACTACGCTTTGAAGCCGATGAACTGCCCGGGCCACATCCTGATCTTCAAGCAGGGCATCAAGAGTTACCGCGACCTGCCGCTGCGTTACGGCGAATTCGGCCAGTGCCACCGCAACGAGCACACCGGCGGCTTGCACGGCATCATGCGCGTGCGTGCCTTCACGCAGGACGACGGCCACATTTTCTGCACCGAAGACATGATCCTCGACGAGTGCGTGGCCTACACCACGCTGCTGCAAAAGGTTTACAAAGACTTTGGCTTCAACAACATCATTTACAAAGTCGCCACCCGCCCCGACGCACGCATTGGCTCCGACGAGTCCTGGGACAAGGCCGAACACGCGTTGATCGAGAGCCTGCGCCGGTCCGGTTGCGATTTTGAAATCTCGCCGGGCGAGGGTGCGTTCTACGGCCCCAAGATCGAATACACCCTGAAAGACGCCATTGGTCGTCAGTGGCAGTGCGGCACGATCCAGGTCGATTTCTTCATGACCGAGCGTCTGGACGCCGAATTTGTGGGTGAAGACGGTGCCCGTCACCGCCCGGTCATGCTGCACCGCGCCATCGTTGGCAGTCTGGAGCGCTTCATCGGCATCATGATTGAAGAAACCGCCGGGGCCTTGCCCGCCTGGCTGGCACCGGTGCAGGTGATGGTCCTCAACATCACCGATGCACAGGCCGATTACGCCAAAAACGTGGTCAAAACGCTGCAAAATCAAGGGTTTAGGGTGCAGTCAGACCTGCGCAACGAGAAAATCACGTATAAAATACGCGAGCATTCGATGCAAAAAGTGCCGTATCTGGTCGTTATTGGCGACAAAGAGATGGCGTCAAGCGCTGTCGCAGTGCGCGCCCGAGGTGGTCAAGACCTTGGAGTGATGTCTCTGGAAGATTTCTCGCAGAAATTGTCAGCCGACGTCGCTCGCAAATCAAACGTTTGAGTTGCAGACCAAAAAGCCAGTTAACCGGCGTGTATTGTGCAGTTAACGCTACGTTGTTAGTAGCAATTATTGTGAAGGATTAAGCCATCGCTACCGAATTTCGTGATCGCCGTCAGCGCGAAGAACGCAAACACCGATTGAATCGGGAAATCATGGTGCCAGAAGTTCGACTTTCTGGTGTGGACAACGAACCGCTTGGTGTCGTGAGCCTCATGGAGGCGTTGCGCATGGCCGGCGAGTTGGACGTTGATTTGGTGGAGATTGCGGCAACCGCCACACCGCCTGTTTGCCGTCTGATGGATTACGGCAAGTTCAAGTACCAGGAGCAGAAAAAAGCTGCTGAGGCCAAAGCCAAGCAGACCGTGATCGACATCAAGGAGATCAAGTTCCGCCCCGGTACCGATGACGGTGACTACAACATCAAGATGCGGAATATCAAGCGCTTCCTGGCTGAAGGCGACAAGTGCAAGATCACTTTGCGTTTTCGGGGTCGTGAAATCACCCACCAGGATTTGGGTATGGCGTTGTTGAACCGCATTCGCGATGAGTTGGGTGACTTGATACTGGTAGAGCAGTTTCCCAAGCTCGAAGGCCGACAGATGATCATGATGATCGCGCCGGGTCGCAAAAAGCAGCAAGTGGCCAAACCAGCGGCTGCCGAAATTGCTGCGTTAGCAGCCTGAGAAAATTTGGCACCTTGCGGGGTGCCAGGCAGAATTTGAAGCAGGTTCGGGTGGTTGTACCAATGACCACTTGAAGGTGTTTCGAAGGTGGTGAACGAAAGTTGACTGCCAAAAACAGTCGTCGATGCAAGTCGATGGCTGAACCAAGTGGCTCGGGGCCAACAAGGCTGTACAGAGTGTGCAGACGCCTCACGAGCACAACGTAAAAGGAGCATGCAAATGCCCAAAATGAAGACCAAGAGCGCGGCGAAGAAACGCTTCCGCGTCCGTCCAGGTGGCACCGTCAAGCGCGGTCAAGCCTTCAAACGTCACATCTTGACCAAGAAGACCACCAAAAATAAACGCCATCTGCGTGGTGCAACCGCTGTTCATGAGACCGATATGGGTCGCATGGCACAGATGCTGCCCGGCCGTGGTCTTTGATTAACGACGAACAAGGAGTAATTCAATGCCTCGCGTCAAACGTGGTGTAACGGCTCACGCCCGCCACAAAAAAGTTCTGGCCCTTGCAAAAGGCTTCCGCGGTCGTCGTGGTAATGTTTTCCGGGTCGCCAAAGAAGCGGTCATGAAAGCTGGGCAATATGCCTACCGTGACCGTCGTACCAAAAAACGTGTCTTCCGTCAGTTGTGGATTGCCCGTATCAATGCCGCTGCCCGTCAGTGTGGCATGACTTACAGCCAGTTCGCCAACGGTCTGAAGAAGGCATCTATCGAGATCGACCGCAAGGTGCTGAGCGATATCGCCGTGCATGACATGGCAGCGTTTGCCGGTATTGTGGCCCAGGTCAAGGCCAAGCTGGCAGCTTGAGAGTCGTCAGTTCGCTATTTTTTAAGTAGCTGACTACGCAACAGAGACAAGGGCTAGAGCTTGAAAAAGCACTAGCCCTTTTTCCTTGATCACAGAATTTGATCCCTTATGAATGACTTGACTACCGTCGTAGAGAGCGCCCGCGCCGCCTTCCTTCTGGCCCACACGCCCGCCGAACTTGAAAACACCAAGGCGCAGTATCTGGGCAAGTCCGGCCGCATCACCGAGATGATGAAGGGCATGGCCGCGCTGTCGGTCGATGAAAAGAAGACATTGGGTGCGGCCATCAACCTGGCCAAGCAAGCCATTGAAGCGGCCCTGAACGCGCGCAGGCAAGCTTTGGCCGATGCCGAGTTGCAGGCCCAGTTGCAGGCCGAGGCGCTGGACGTGACCTTGCCTGGTCGCCAGCGCGGGCAGGGTGGTTTGCACCCGGTGTCGCTCACGCTGGAGCGCATCGAAGCCATTTTTGGCTCGATGGGATTTGAAGTGGCGCAAGGCCCCGAAATCGAATCCGACTGGTTCAACTTCACCGCCCTCAACACGCCTGAAGACCACCCCGCACGCTCCATGCACGACACCTTTTATGTCGAAGGCGGCTCGGAAACTGCCCCGAATTTGCTGCGTACCCATACCAGCCCGATGCAGATTCGCCACGCCGTGCAGCATGTCAAAAAGCACCGGCAGGCCATTGAAGGCGGGGTCGCAGACGGCAGCCTGTTTTCCGGTGCCATGCCTGAAATCCGGGTCATCGCGCCGGGCCGTACCTACCGCGTCGATAGCGATGCCACGCATTCGCCCATGTTTCACCAGTGTGAAGGCTTGTGGGTGGGCGAGGCCATCAGCTTCAAGGATTTGAAGTATGTCTTTACTGATTTTTGCCGCACCTTTTTTGAGAACAGCGAACTGGTGCTGCGCTTTCGCCCGAGCTTTTTCCCGTTCACCGAGCCCAGTGCCGAGATTGACATCCAGTTCCCCAGCGGCCCACTGGCCGGGCGCTGGCTCGAAGTGGCCGGTAGCGGTCAGGTGCACCCCAATGTGATCCGCAACATGGGTCTGGACTCCGAGCATTACATCGGCTTTGCGTTTGGCATGGGGCCGGACCGGCTGACCATGCTGCGTTATGGCGTGAACGACTTACGCCTGTTTTTTGACGGCGACATCCGTTTTCTGTCGCAGTTTCGCTAAAGCCTGACCGCCCAAACCTGGCCTCTGTTGTCTGACCCGATTGAACGACTATGCAATTCCCTGAATCCTGGTTGCGTGAATTCTGCAACCCGCCTCTGACCACTGCCCAACTCGCAGATGCCCTGACCATGGCCGGCCTGGAGGTGGAAGAACTCCAACCTGTGGCACCACCGTTTCACGGCATCGTGGTGGGTGAAATCAAGGCTGCTGCCCAGCACCCCAATGCCGACCGCTTGCGTGTTTGCCAGGTGGATGTGGGCCAACCTGAGTTGCTCAACATCGTTTGTGGTGCGCCCAATGCCCGCCTGGGCATCAAGGTGCCGTGTGCGATGGTCGGTGCCGAACTGCCACCGGGCGAGGATGGCAAGCCGTTTCTGATCAAAGTGGGCAAGTTGCGCGGAGTGGAAAGTTTTGGCATGTTGTGCTCGGCGCGCGAGCTGAAATTGTCCGAAGACCATGGCGGCCTGCTGGAGTTGGCGGCAAAGGCGCCCATTGGGCAAGACATCCGCCAGCATCTGAATCTGGATGACACCTTGTTCACCCTGAAGCTCACACCCAATTTGGCGCATTGTTTGAGCGTGTATGGCGTGGCGCGGGAACTCTCAGCACTGACCGGTGCGCCTTTGAAATCCCCGGTGTTTGCCGCCACCCCAGTCAACGCCAGTGACACCTTGCCGGTGAAGATCAGCGCGCCGGACCTGTGTGGCCGTTTTTCGGGCCGGGTCATTCGCGGTGTCAACCCGCAAGCCAAAACGCCCGCCTGGATGGTGGACCGCCTGGCGCGCTGCGGCCAGCGCAGTGTGACGGCGCTGGTGGACATTTCCAACTATGTGATGTTTGAGTTGGGTCGCCCGTCACATATTTTTGACCTGGACAAAATTCACGGCGGCCTGGACGTGCGCTGGGGTAAATCGGGTGAACAACTCAAACTGCTCAATGGCAATACGGTCACGGTCGATGGACAGGTGGGTGTGATTGCGGACAGCAGCCAAGTCGAATCGCTGGCCGGCATCATGGGGGGTGATGCCACCGCCGTGTCAGACGACACGCAAAACGTTTATCTGGAGGCGGCTTTCTGGTGGCCCAAAGCGATTGCCGGGCGTTCACGCCGGTTCAACTTTTCGACTGATGCGGGGCACCGCTTCGAGCGCGGGGTTGATCCCGAACTGACGGTGGAGCACATCGAGCGCATTACCCAGCTCATCATTGATATCTGCGGCACGGCGCAAACCGTGTGTGGCCCGATGGATGACCAGAAGGTTGCCATGCCAGCGCCCGCCGTGGTGACCCTGCGCGTGGCGCGAGCCACCAAGGTGCTTGGCATGCCGCTCACGCAGGCTCAGTGCGCCAACGCGCTCACCGGCCTGGGGTTGCCAGTAGTGGAGGGAGAGGGCGTGTTGACCGTTACCGCGCCGTCCTACCGGTTTGACATCCAGATCGAGGAAGACCTGATCGAAGAAGTGGCGCGCGTGGTGGGTTACGACAACCTGCCCGCCACACCGCCGCAAGCGCCCATCACCGCCAAAATCCGCCCCGAGGCGCGCCGTGGTGAATTTGCGGCGCGCCGCGCCGTGGCCGCACTGGGCTACCAGGAAACCATCAACTTCAGTTTTGTGGACGAGCGCTGGGAACACGAGCTGGCGGGCAACCCGAACCCGATCAGGCTGTTGAACCCGATTGCCAGCCAAATGAGCGTCATGCGCTCGTCCCTTCTGGGCTCCTTGCTACAAGTTTTGAAGTTTAATCAGGACCGCAAGGCCTCCCGGGTGCGCGTCTTCGAGATCGGCCGCGTGTTTTTGCGCGACGGTTCAGTGGCCAGCACCGACACCACTGTCAAAGGCTTTGACCAGCCCATGCGTCTGGCCGGACTCGCCAGCGGTGCCAGTGATGCGCCGGAATGGGGTGTCAAAGAGCGTGCTGTCGATTTTTACGATGTCAAAGGTGATCTGGAAGCCCTACTGGCCCCGATGCAACCGGTCTTTGTCGCTGCCCAGCATCCGGCCATGCATCCTGGGCGCTGTGCCAAAGTGGTCATCGACGGTGTCGATATGGGTTTTGTCGGCGAATTGCACCCCCAATGGCGGCAGTCTTACGACCTGAACCAAGCTCCGATCCTGTTTGAGGTGGACTTGGCGGCGGTGTTGCGTCGCGACGTACCGCGCTTCAAGCTGGTGCCCAAGTTCCAGGCGGTGGAGCGCGACATTGCCGTGCTGGTCAGCGAGAGGGTCGCGCATGACGCGCTGATGGCCGCCATCTGGTCTGCGCCCGTGAACGGCGTGTTGCAGGATGCTCTGTTGTTTGACATCTACCGTCCCAAAGCCACAGTAGCCGGTGCCGTGCCCACGGCTGAAAAGAGCATGGCCGTGCGCCTCACGCTCAACGCCAAAGACGATACCGCGCTGACCGAAGCCCAGATCGAAGCCAGCGTTGCCACCGTGGTTGCCACCCTGGCTGACAAAATCGGTGCCCGCCAACGCGCCTGAGTGGATGCAAAATAGCCCCTTACAAAAAAGACCCCGCCATGGACATCATTGTTGAATCGTTAGAGACCCCCGCGTTGACCAAAGCCCAATTGGCGGAGCTGCTGTTCGAGCAAATTGGCCTCAACAAGCGCGAGTCCAAGGACATGATCGACGCTTTTTTTGACCTGGTGGCGCAAAGCCTGGTGGACGGTGACGATGTCAAGATCACCGGCTTTGGCAACTTCCAGATCCGCACCAAAGCCCCCCGGCCCGGGCGCAACCCGCGCACCGGCGAGGCCATCCCGATCGAGGCGCGTCGCGTGGTCACCTTCCACGCCAGCCACAAGCTCAAGGAACAAATCCAGCAGCAGGGTTTTGCCTCCTCCCGTTTTGTGCCCTGATCCAACAGTCTCACAAATTGATACACAGCCTTCTTTACAGGCACCATTGACTTAGAGTAACCTGCAAGCTTTTGCTGCTATTTCATTGATTTCAATGGAGAATTCTCTCCCATCCATTCCCGCCAAGCGCTACTTCACCATTGGTGAGGTCGGCGATTTGTGTGGCGTCAAGCCGCACGTGCTTCGCTATTGGGAGCAGGAATTCACGCAGCTGCGCCCGATGAAGCGCCGTGGCAACCGCCGCTACTACCAGCACCACGAGGTGCTGATGATCCGCCGCATCCGTGATTTGCTGTATGACCAGGGCTTCACCATCAGCGGTGCGCGCAACAAGATGCAGGAGTTGTTGCAGCTTGAGCGCGACAAGTCTCGCAATGGCGAGGTGCTGCTCGAAGGTGTGGAGGTGATCGAGGTCAGCAGTTCACAGTTTGGCGAGTTTGTCGATTCATCACTCCCGCCGGAGTCCGACATCTCGCCATCAGCCTGGTTGCACGTGCGTCGTGAACTCGGAGAAATTCGCGAGCTTCTGGCACAAGATTTCTGATATCCGACTGTGCGGCCGTTATAATTGCGGGCTTCGGTGTGTGGCGCAGCCTGGTAGCGCACTTGCATGGGGTGCAAGGGGTCGAAGGTTCGAATCCTTTCACACCGACCAATAAAATCAAGGACTTAGCTTAGAAATGGGCTAAGTCCTTTTTCTTTGATTGGACTCCGTGTCCGGCGCGTGTCCGGATTTTCCGTAACTCGGTAGCCTTGTTCACCAACGCAGTTCTCATTGACCTCGCCGGAAATGATTTTTTCTGACCGTTTCTCAACTGGAAGTGCAATGCCGAAACAGACGATTCTAAAAATTTTTGGCCATATATCACGCCCATGAGGACTGTCTACCAAGACCGCCCGATGGCATCCGAGGCTTCAAAAAGCTTGCTGATCGTCCGGCAAGACAACGGTGATGTGGTTCAAGTCATCCAGCAGCAGGTATTTCTTGCCATGCTGAGAGGTCCGAAGGATGCCAAAAACCAACACATTCGCACCAGCCAAGTCACTGGCATCTCCAATCTGAAACCGCTCAACCAGCGCGGGGATGAGTGGACGAGGTACACAAATGCCCGGATCATCAGGTTGGCCTGAGTTCAGCCAAAGTGCTTCTTCCAGCGGAGCAAGCCACGCTGACTGAATTTTCCCGAACGTCCCCAAGTAACGACAGCCCGGTAGCTCCGCTAGACGTTCGAACGGGGAAAAGAAATCGGCGACCTTGAAAGTTCCCATGTCCGGCACGTCCACCCACTGCTCGGAACTGCTCAATGCCGGTAGTGCCATCAGCAGGCGCAAAAGCGGTCGCAACCTGACGTGTGTCGCCGTGGTCGAACCAGCGCCAGAGCCAGACAGGACATCACTGTGGATCCTTGGACTGTGCCATCCACCTGCTGTGATTGGCTGATCCTGCGACGGATGGGCCCCATACTCAAAATCCACCACGATGCGTTCAGTTCGTGCCATCTGCGCAGCATAGGCATCTGCCTGCCCAGAGGCCTGGAACGTTGCCTGTGCCGCCTTCAAACTGCAGCCACTGGCATGAGGTCGCGCACCAAAACAGGCATCCCGCCCGTTTTGCGATTCCTTCCGATAAAAAGCAGGTCCACCGCACTCGGGGCAGACCAGATGGTGCCGCCTTTGCGAAAGATCGTCGTTTGGCAGGCCTGTGAGTTGTTGCGCGTGGTAAACCGACCCATTTCGGGTGCACCGGGCTGATTGCATTTGTATTCTCCAGAAATAGACAGGTCAATGTTCTTGCTGTCCGGCCATAGATGACACCGTCAATGTCCAGAGGTGTTCACTGGCAACGCTTGGTTTCAAGGGCCGGTTCAGTCAAAGCTGAAGGTCGATGCATCAGCCGCTTTGACTGCCCAGGCATCAAGGCTCCTGGGTTGTCGCGCAACCTGATCACACCGCTCTCACACCATTGCGGTTGATCTATAAATTATTCACTGGTGGCACCGATTGACGTTGGTTCGACCACGCCTGCAGCGATGCGGCGGGTCGTTATGCCGTCTAGTCACCTTTTGCCGTCTTGATCCCAGTTCGTTTTCCCCCACCAGACGAGAGACTGGCCTTATCTCTCAATCCCCCAACCCTCGAAAGGATCACCATGATCATCAACCCAACCTCGCCCATGGAATGCCTCACCGCCTTTGCCATTGTGCTGATCACCGCAGCCATCACCGCCATCGGCCTGGTCGAATACATCCATGCACTCAAACGCGGCGAATGGCGCAAGGCTTACCGGCACTGACCATGAACCTGTACCCTTATATTCATGATCGGAGCATGCACCATGACCCTTCAATGCCCTCGATGTCAGTCGGATCGCATCGACACCAGAAACTACGGCAAAAAAGCTGGTAGCACCCTGGGCACCCTTGCCGGTGCCGCCAGCGTGGCTGCCGGTGTTTTGCGTGGTGGCGAAATCGGTGCGATGACCGGAACTGCTGTCGGACCCGTCGGCACCACGGTAGGCGCCATCATAGGTGGCCTGATTGGCGGCGCTACCGGCGGCGCACTCGGCGCCAAGCTCGGTGAAGTCGTCGACCAGAACGTCTTTGACAACTACCGATGCCTGGCATGTCACTACACCTTCAGTAAGAAACCGACTGAACCGGAACCGATGTATCCCACTGGCATGTGATCTGAGCGTTGACAGATGGCTAATGTCTTTGGACATCGCCGGACACGATCAGACTCACACTCCCACAGGCTCAGGTCACTTCGCTGATTCTGATGACCTGGTCACCCTCGGGTGACACCTCTCCCGTCGTTTTTCCTTAACCCCTTGGTATCTGGCTTTTGACTGCTGAAACCCTTTAGCGGCTTGGTCACGTCCATTCACAAACCCAACTCCAACCAAAGAAAGAGAAATCATCATGGCACACGCAGTACAAAAAATGGCATTCGTAGGACAGGCCCCTTGGCATAACTTGGGAAATCAATTGCCAGCCAAACAGTCAATCGAAGTCTGGCAAAAAGAAGCTGGCATGGCATGGGAGATCAGAACGACACCAGTTCGCTATATGACCGAGCAAGCCGGTACGCTCGGCTCAATCATGACGTACGAGGACCAGAAAGTGCTCTACCGCAGCGACACCAAGGAACCACTTTCTGTGGTCAGTGGGCGCTACAAAATCGTTCAGCCGCGCGAAGTGTTGGAATGGTTTCGCAGTCTCGTCGAGGTCTCTGGCTTTGAGTTGGAAACCGCAGGATGTCTACACAATGGCCGCCGCTTCTGGGCCTTGGCCAAGACGGGCAAAGAAACCGTCCTCAAAGGAAGTGATGCGGTAAAGGGCTATACCCTACTGGCCACGAGTTGTGATGGTACGCTTGCCACGACCGCCACACCGACGGTCGTTCGCGTGGTATGTCAAAACACGTTGGCCATGGCTTTGAACGGCAACAGCAGCGCGATCAAGGTGCCACACAGCACAACATTCGATCCAAACGCCATCAAAAAGCAGTTGGGCATTGCCGTCTCAAGCTGGGACGGCTTTCTGTATCGCATGCGCACATTGTCGGAACGTAAAGTCAAAAGTCATGAAGCACTCCATTATTTTTTGAAGGTCATTTGTGCCACCGACGTCCAAGTCGATCCAGCACAGGGACTGATGAATGAGCGTGCTTTGAAGACTGTCCAGGCCTTGTACGACGGCAAAGGCAAGGGCTCTGAAATGGCTTCAGCTTCTGGTACCGCGTGGGGACTTTTGAACGCGGTCACCGAGTTTGTTGACCATGAAAAGAGGGCACGCAGCCAGGAATACCGTCTTGACTCTGCCTGGTTTGGTCAGGGTGCTGCCTTGAAACAGCGTGCCCTGGACCACGCCCTGCAACTGGTGGCGTGACCTGAATCTCATAGTCCGGCCAGTTCACAACAGCAACGTCACTCCAACGCCAACCACCACCACCATACCCCGTTCAGTCTCCGGATTGAGCGGGGTTTTTTGTTGGTGAATCCGACATCGCCATCAACCCTTGAAAGAAACCATCATGGCCAACCCACTACAGACCCCACGGGCAGACAAACCGGCCCGTTCACAAGTCGCCCTCAAACTGGTCAAGACCAACACCCTGGACCGTGACCAGTGGCTCACTGTCAGAAAGCAAGGCATCGGCAGCTCCGATGCAGCGGCAGCCGTTGGCTTGAATCCGTACAAAAGTCAGCTTGAACTCTGGATGGACAAGACCGGCCGGGATGACAACCTGCCCAAAACCGATCCCAATGATGAGACCAGTCCAGCGTACTGGGGCACGCTGCTGGAGCACATTGTGGCGGCGCACTACACCAAACGCACCGGCCACCGCGTCCGGCGTATCAATGCGGTGCTTCAACATCCGAAAGAGGCCTGGATGCTGGCCAACATTGACCGGGAAGTCATGGGTGCCCCAGATGTCCAGATCTTGGAGTGCAAGACAGCCGGATTTCAAGGATCGTTTTTGTGGCGGGAAGGTGTGCCGGAATATATCCAATTACAGGTCATGCACCAGTTGGCCGTGACGGGCAAGCCCTGTGCCGATGTGGCGGTGCTGATCTGTGGTCAGGATCTCCAGATCCATCGCATCCAGCGTGATGAGGCTCTGATCGCCAAGTTGATCGAGTTGGAGCGGAATTTCTGGCACTACGTGGAAACCGACACAGCACCCCCTGCAGATGGATCGGATTCAGCCGATGTGGCTCTGCGCTGCCTGTACCCCAAAGACAGTGGCCAGACGCTGGATTTATCTGGTGATCTGGAGATGTCAGCGGTGTTTTCTGATCTGCTGGCGATCCGGGAAGTGCTGGCCACCAATGTCCTGCTGGAAGCCCAACTGAAACAGACTATCCAACAACGCATGGGGGAGGCCAGCAAGGTGGTGTTTGACACCGGTGCGGTCACCTTCAAACGCAGCAAGGATAGTTCCGGTCTGGATACAACCACTTTGCTCCAAGACCAACCGGAACTTGCCCAGCGTTATGCCCTGGTCAAACCCGGCTCCCGGCGTTTTCTGGTCAACACCTGAAGCCAGCACCCAGGCTATCCCCCGACCCCAACCGCTGGGGTACTCACTGACCCACCCTCCAGCGGCATACGGGGGTGGGTGTCGTCAACTGAACTTGTTGACGTTTTGTCCTCTATCCCAACCCAAGGAACCATCATGCTCAAAGGTCTGGCTCTAACGCCCCCCATCATTGGCCGAATTTCTATCGGCAGAATTGTCGAAAAAGCAGGCAAACGGCTGCCTGAGAAGGACGACGAATTCACTCTCACCAGCCAGGTGCAAAAAGACGGCAACTGGGTCAACCACCCGCTGGACGAGACCTTGCGAAAGATGGCAGGGGCTGGTGCCAAATTGCGCCATATTCCCATACGGCTCTTGTTTGATGATCCGGATTTGAATCTACGTGCAAATTACAGCATGTTCGATCGGCAAACTGGCCGGCCTCAATGTGTCGGCAATGGTGAGACCTGCAGACGCTCACTGGCAGCCGGGGTGCAAACCCTGCCTTGTCCATCCCCTGAAGCCTGTGAACTGGCCAAAGGCGGTTACTGCAAGCCCTATGGCCGACTCAATGTGCGCGTGGTGGTGGATCAGCACCAGGACCCACTTCAGGCTGACGATGAAATCGGTACTTTCATATTTCGCACTACTGGCTTCAATTCGATTCGCACGCTGTCAACCCGCCTGCGTTACTTCCATGCGATCTCGGGTGGGATGCTGTCCACCTTGCCGCTGGAATTGCGACTGCGTGGCAAGTCCACCACCAAGTCCCATCGAGCTGCCATTTACTACGTCGATCTCACGACCCGGAAGGGTACGACGATGGCTGATGCCATGGCCAGTGCCAAGGCGGAACGTGAGCTGCGCCAGAACACTGGCTTTGATCAGGCTGCATTGGATGAAGCAGCACGTCAGGGTTTTGCTGCCGGTGCTTTTGAGGAATCGGAAGAGGAGGGCGTGGCGATAGTAGAAGAGTTCTATCCAGATGAGTTTGGCAGTCCAGGCGCTGGCAGCACAGAGGAGGGGGTTGGCACTGAGCGTAGTGGTCAGCCACCCAATGGTCTGAAACTTGGGCTGGCAGACAAGCTGAACAAAAAAGTGGCACTGATGAATGGCATGGACAGGTCAGTGGCCGTGGGGCAGCATTCGCGTTCCTCTCAGCCACTCCGGCCATCCCAGTCGTCCTTGCCAACCTAGCATGGCAGCCACTGATCGGCAACAGCAGCCACAGCTATGCAGGAACAGCCGGGATGTCATCTTGTTCCAGCGCATCAGCGGGGGCTGGGAGTATCGCTATACCAGTGAAAGCGATACCTGGTCTGCCTTTGACTGTGACCTGACACAAGCCAAAGCGCGGCTGATGCGCCAACTGGGCTGGGATCGGCAACGCTTTGAGCGCGCTGATTTCCGGCGGTTCTGACACCACCACTTCAACTCACACCACATAGCCCTGCGCGTCAGGGCTTTTTAGTGCGCTGTTGAAAGGCATCACTGAGCCTGGCAAGCAGGTCGTGGCGATTTTCTGGTTTCCTCGGTCACGTACACAAAGTTGGAAACCGGGCCTATTCATTCACCTATCTGGAGGACATCATGGCGCAAAACGATTCAAGCACGGTACTCAAAATTGGACGGCTGCGTTACCTGGTCCGTGTACCGACCAACCAGCAACCTACCGTGGCCCGTCTCTATAAGGAGAACCCCAGCCTACCGTGGGAGGAGGTGAGACACCATTTGACACCGCAGGCGCTGCTGGCTGAACGGGTCAAGGACCTGCAGGCATACGCGCTGAAATGCGACGGGCGACATCGCAAGGTCAGGCTGTTCCCGAGTCCCCGTGTCTTCCCGCCCACCGGACTGAGCGTCAAGGACTACGTCACGGCTTACTACGCGTTAAACCAACTGGGCACAGCCAGTCACTTTGGGCCACTGGCTGAGCACATCACCTATCCGCAGGGTGTTGACAGTCAAGTGGCACCTTCACCGCCATGTCGGACAGTAACCACCACCCACTTCAACAGAGCAGCACGAGTATGAAGAAATCAGTCAAAGCCATCAAAACGGAAATTGTCATCCCCACCTGGGCAGGCCGTACCGGACCTGGGTATTGGGGTGACCGGGACTATTCTGGTTATGACCACCAGTCATCCTCATTCTGGGTGTCACTTCGGGGTGTGATGCCTGGCGACCGCCACAGTTACATGAACGACGATTGCCGTGCACTGAGTGACATTGGGTTGTATGTTTATGCCACCGTGGAGGGTACGGTCAGCATTGACTTGCGACTGCATGACGCGGGTTCAATGACTTTGCGTGAGTGCGAACTGCGCATCAAGGTGATGAAGCGGTTGTTGGTCAAAGGCAACGCCTATCCATTCAGTGACTTTGCGCGTGACACCAATGTGCACAATGAAATGACCAAGGCGGTGGCTGCGCTGGGCGTCAAACGGGCCATGGTTTATCACGGCGTCAATGAACCGGAGACGTTTGAGGTGGTGGGCCTGGCGCTCAAGAGAATTTCTGACTGTGTCGATGATCGGCTGGATCGCATGAAATTGCGCCAAGTTGTTTGATTGCATCACTGCAGCACTGCACCCCTGTGGTGTGGTGCAGTGGGTGGCAGTCTTTTTTTTGCTTGAAAACAATCAAATCTTGCTCATGGTGGCGGTCTCAGACATTGACGATGGCTTTGATCAAATAATCCTGCCAGGTCGATGCCGTTAACGCTGGGAGGTAGGTAACTCGCGATGATTTTTGTTCAAAAATGATGGGGCCAAGGTCAAGTGACTGTCGTCTGTGACGGTCAGGAATAGGCTGACTGCTGTCGGCCAGGTAGCCGAAATGCCCGCCAGATAGCCGACGTTGGGCGACATGATTTGGCTGACTTCTGTCAAGGCCAAGTTCAAATGTCCGGTGACCCCACCCCCGGACGTCCTGAATTCCCTTTTGAACCGCCAAAACAACCAAATCCGAGCATCCGCTGGGTACCGTTTGGCGCAGTGCGCAACCTCCAGAATACAATTTGCGCAGCGCAACTCTTGCACGCTGCGCAACTGGTCACGATCGCCGGAATACGCAATAGGTGTCAATGTTGTGGATTGTAGTGTTGTACATCTCTTGAAATTTATCAAAAAATTGAGGTTTCTGATTCTTTCAAATCCTCACATGATTCTTATAATTGAAGCTGGATCTTTTTCTTAAGCAAGGGGATTGGGTGAAAAAACTACCATTCAAATCAATTTATTCGGCCATTGCACTTGTTTTTTATAGTTTGATGGGTTGCGCACAGGTGCCACCTACGGCTACACCGCTTCAGGGGCCAGCCGATGTTCAGTCGGTGCCAAACGCAAGCGAAATAAAAATCATCATTCCGCCTGGTGGGACTTTATCGGTAGCCATTAAATCAGCACTTCCAGTTATTCAAGACGTGCTGACGATTATTCGCTGCGCAACAGACGATAGTGTCATGCGTCAACTTAATAATTATGCCATTCCCGGAAAAAACTTTACAAAGCTTTGGGGGTCTTCAAAATATCCAATGGATAACAGTATGACCGCTATGCGTTATCACAATAAAAGTTCATGCGTGAGAGTTCAAACGGTTGAGGATTGGAAACATCCAGCATTAAACGTTTTGGATTTCAAGGCTATTTATTTCGCTGATGATAAGCTTGTAATCGTAAAATAAATACACATTAATCAATGTCCGACATTAATATCATTTATAATATATACTCCAATCCATCTGGAGTTTCAATTGGCAAAGAAAGCAACGTTAACTT
>CAIVHU010000032.1 GCA_903905735.1 uncultured beta proteobacterium | reverse complement strand
TTGAGGGCGGCTACGCCCCGCAGAACTACTCCGAGAAACAGTTTGAAGAACTCGACCGACTCACTGAGCGTTGGATCGAAGCCCATGAGCAGGCCCGCCAGCGCCGGTAGACTTGCAAGAGAACTCGGCACTCTTGAGATTGGTACTTGCCCAACTGTTCCAGAAAATTCTTCCGGTAGTTGCTGTCTTTTGCGCTTTCGAAATGTTGAAACACATGGTAGCCAGACGTCACGATGCGTTCCGTTGTACTGAGGCGACGGGTCAAGGCGCCGATCCCATCGGGCGTGCCTGACAGCAGCAGCGGCACATGCCAGGTGTTCATCAATATCAAAATCCATTTCAGGAATTGGTCTTCGACAATGCTCAGCTCTGGTGCCTCGGTGGGAATGCCAGATTTGGTCCGGCGCTTTTTCAGCGTTGCGAGCTTGAAGAGGTTTTGAACTTCATCGAGATGAAGGACCCCAAGGAAATGCGATGTGGCCACTTGCCGCCAAGAGTCGAGCATCTTCATGCCATCGCGCCGTTCTTTGGTAAGTTCAGAGGCAAAGCGGTTGTCTCCCGTCACTCGATCCCACTCACGCATGAGGTCCGTCGCAAGGTCAACAGTTCTGCCACTGGGGGGGACATTGATGGATAGGCAAACGACCTGCCGGTGAGAAGCAACCATGCGGGGAAAGTTGTCATGTTCGATCACCTGCCGTGGGTAGCTTCGCAGACAGCGCAGAATAGCCTCCGTTTTGCCCGTACCCGAGTGGCCCACGACCGCTGCACCATACGCAGGTGCCCGATTGTGGGCCGCTACTCGGTCTCCACTGACCGTCGACCAAGTGGCTGCTGCTGTTGGGTCAAGGTAGCGGTAGTTTTGCCTGACCATCAAATCAATCGTCTGATGTAAGCGACATTCTTCAACACTTGGAAAATGAAAATCCCGAACCGACATCAAATAATGAAGAGCGATGTGGGGTGGTATGCCATCCATGGAATTCAGCCGCTTGGGAAGCTCAGTCAAAGCCTGCGCGGTCTCCAACCTGGAACGGATGGGTCCCATCCCCTGCGTCAGGATATTGCCTGCGTAGGGGTCCTGTGCGTTGGCATCAGACATGGTCATTCTCCTCGTCATCGCCAGCGCTGAGTACGGCACGCATCATCTCCTCGTGCGCCTCCATGGCTTCGTCACGGAGTTCTTCCGTGGTCCGAGTTTCAGAGCCGCGAGGGCTGGAAGTGCATGCCACCTCCACTGCACGTGCCTCCGTCATGGTAGGCATGATTCCCTGTGCTTTGGAGATCGCATCATGGGTCAATTCGATGGCGTTGTTTCGCAGAGCTTGAACTTTCCGAAGTGTTTGCAGTGCGTACAAAGTTTTTTGATGAGCAACTTCAGCATGCTGCATTTGCACGTTGGCAATCGAGTCACTCAATTCATCAAAAGTGACTTCTGCGGAGGTTTTCGACTGGTCTGAAATCTTTAGGTCGAGTAAACCTTCGCCGTTGGTGTTGGGAGTCCAGATCCGTCCAACTGGACCTGGGTAGTGGTGAATTGGAATTTTCCAACTGCCAAAATTGCGGGCTGTTGTGGTCCATTCCTCGGCTTGAATCGTTGGACAATAGTAGTCATTGCCAGCGTACACAATGGAACTTCGACCAACCCGGGCAGTGTCCGGCGTGAGCAGTGATGTGATGAGGTCAGCCTGTGGGATAGCGCGTTGCAGCCCAATTCCCATCACATGTCCCCAACGCCAAAGCCCGGCTGGACTCGGGAAAACGCCGGCCGCTGCCATGTGTGCGTCAACCCGATGAGAGCGGTCTGCCGTCAGGTTGTATTCAGCAAAGATCAGATGCAGATACTGAACATATTCGCGCACGGTCATTGCCGATTCATCTGGATGGGACTTTCGCAAGTCAAATTCTGCACGACGGGCATCCATAGCCCCGGGTTCAAACAGGAATTGTGCATCCTTTTCGATACGGTGAATCACCTCGACCAGTCCTTTCAAATCCGGACGATACGGGGGCGCATAAGCCATGCAGGGAATCAGCTTGATGGCGGTAAGACTGGCGGCCTTTGATAGATACTCGCCCCGGTCGCACATCAGCTGATAGCACATCGATGGAAACGGGTTGAGACTGAGAATGGGTTGGTAGCCCCACAATTCTCCAAGGAGGGCAGGATCCGCAACACTATTGAAAAGACTGATCTTGGCGGTGTTCCAGCTGGGGCCGGTCAGGCACACGTAGAAGCCCACAATGGCGGTCGACCATATGTCCACGATGATATAGACAATGGGGCGTCCCACAATCCAGGCTCGATTGAGTGATGATCGCAAATAGATATCACCCACGGACGAGTCAATGGCCGAGGTGTGGCCGGGGCCGGAGACGCCCTTCCAGTTACGCGCGATCAAGCCGCGCAAAGAGCGCTTGAAATGGCCGAGTGTGGTTTTTTGCAGCAGGCGCTTTAGGCGCGGTATCTCCACTTCAAGAACACGTCGGATTTGTTGCTTGTTGGGATATTCACCCAGCTTGGGATCAATAGGAACAAGGAGCCCATTTTCCTGCCGGTATTTTTTAACAAATGCACTTTCCAGAATCAGCGTGCAGCGTTTGGGCATGGTAGGCTTGACAGGTGTTTTGATCTGGTTGTCAGCCGCCACTATGGCTGCTCGCCATTCGGTGCTCATGCCTGGTTGCTTTGGCGGCAAATCGACACCGCTTGCTTTCTTGGCGACGCGTTGTGTACGCGTCTTGCGACCGGCCTTCTTTCTGCCCCCGGGGTCACATGGGCGCGAAACGTTGGGTGCACCGCATCGGTCACGACGGGGTAACAGAGTGATTTCGTTCAAGCCGAGTCGGCAAAGCGTCGACCACTGTTTGTAGACATAGGTCCGGCAGACCTCACCTGCCGCCATGGCCTCTCGAACAAGTCCACCCAGGCCTTCATGAACCAAAATACTTTCCTGCATCTTTTCGACGTCGAGAAAGCCAGCCATGGCCTTGCAACGCTGAGCAAAGATGGCTTGGTCCTTGGGCGACTCTATGGGCACGAAATAAATGGGCTCGCGTTCAATCTCGACCGTGATCAAAAGTTTGTTTGCCTCCAGTCGCTGCAGATAGTCGCGCTCCATCCAGATGAGCTCGCCCATGAGCGCTGGTGGAGCTTTCTTGCGTGGGTTTTTGGTTCTATTGAGTTTCTTTCGACCGCCAGGTCTGGCTGGTGCATCGTCGGCTGGCTGGATACAGACGCAAACGGTTTTGTTGATGCTGGCCTCGTCGAAAATGACGCGGTATATACCTGCCGGGTAGGCTTCAAAGCTGTCGTCCAGAAGCAGTCGAAACACTTGATTTGACATCAGTTCCATGATGTCCTCCTGGACGCGACCGGGTTCAATGCGACAAATTCATCTTGGCTCAGCAGCTTGATTGGCAAGTGAGGCCGCCAGCCGGTTCGCAGATCCATTGGAATGGCACCCGTCCATACCGCCTGCCAGAAGGCGCGCTGGGCGAGGTCCTTGTTTTCAAGCGCAGCGGTGATGATGTCCAGCGTGTAGGTAAAGGTGTGTCCTAATGTTTGGTTGACCGCATGAACGGCAATTGCGACGTCGGACATCGCAACGGGGGTGCCAAGTCCCCATGGCACAGCCCGGCGTAAGGTGACTCCAGCTGTTTCTGAAAACAGATCAGGTGTGATCAAAAGCCACACCACACCACGTGCATCCCAATACGCCTTCTCTATGGAGAGAAGCTGGCGGCTGCGCTTGGTCAGCTTTTTGTTATCCGGCTTGTAAGCAACAGCCAACAACTCTAGTTGACCAGAAGGCACTCGAATGACCAGCAACTGGTCTGTTGTCATCACCCAATCATCTGAAGAACCATCTCCAATCACTCGGGGGTGTTTTAGACCCAGTTGTTTGGCGATGTTTAATGTGCCTGGCCAGCTCTTGCCACCATAGCGCACGTCGTAGAGGGCGAGTTCAGATGGTCCATCTTCCAGGGAGAGCTTTTGTTGCTCTCGCACATCAACCAGGTCGCTGATCATTGTTGAAAACAGCAGCCCGACCCACTCACCGTCGGACAGCAGCTCTCGCTGTCTGTCCTTCCACATCATCAGGTGTGAGCGACCGAGGCTGGAGGGATCGCCCCGCCCGACCCTGTGCCAAGGAAGGTAGTCTTTGTATGTCCCTGTCCCACGTCCCTGACGGATGAATCGGGCCAACAGGGTGGGTGTAAAACGTTTCTGAGTTAGCATGAATTTCCCCTTGACGCCAAGACGAGCGATTCCACCGCCCGCCAAATTGGCGTTCGTCTAAAAATTAATAAAAAAGGGGGATTGACGAACCAAGTTTTGGTCCGTAGACTTGACTCCAGTGACGGAAGTCTGGTTAATCCCCGACGAATCGGCGTGCAGTCCTGCAAGACTTCACGCCGATTTGTTTTGGTTTATGGGTAGTGCATGTTTGGCTCCTTGATTGAGATTTGTTCAGTCGCCGAGTGGCTGTGAAATAGACGTGACGTTTCGTATCATGCCGTTACCACGATGTATGAGTGGTCTCGCACATGCCGAAGGCTTCGAGTTGGCGGGTTTCGCTGTCACTTTGTCTGTCGACCAACGGTGAAGCTTCGACAATGGTGTTAACCCACAGGCCCGAGAGCAAGGCCGTCTAATGAAATGTGATGTTCCACGCCAAGATTGCAGCGGAGCTGCAATTTCGCTGCGCAGTGAAGACTGTCTTGACCGACGCCACGGTGGTGATATTCTTTGCTTGCGACTGCTGAGGAATAACAACCTTGGCTTCTGGTAGACAGTCCCTCTTATAGAGGGCTGTCTTCTGGTTTTCACACACATGCCTCCTGAAGTTTTTCCTTTATTAGGGTCAATACATCAGCGGACAGTCGATCACCTGAGACCCGCAACATCGCCATTAGCTCCTGAATTCGCAGTGGCAAGTGTGCATCGTGAAGTTGCGCTCCCCGCTCAGACTCAGCGATTCCAGATAAGTAGTTGGCTTCAACGGGAGATAGCTTCAGCGCCTCGGCAATGCGCATCGCGGTGGCGTGTGGCGGTGCAACACGCTTGCAGTTTTCCAGCTCGCTGAGGTAGCTTTCTGATATTTCTGCGGCGCGGGCGATTTTTCGCTGGCTAACGCCCAGGCGCATTCGATGTTCGTACATCAGCTCACCAAATGAGCGTCTGATGCAATCTAGTGATGTCCAAGGACCAGTCGGCTTCTGTCTGCCGCTGGCGGGCAGTTTGTGTTTGATGTTCGCCATCCAGCGAAGTTACCTTTTCATCGGCCAATAGTGAATGCAAAATACCCAGAAATAGAACCTGAGGTTTTGCCTTGATATTTGATCCCAAGTCAGTTAGGTTTCCAATCAGGCAGGTGCGCCAACCCATGGCGCTCAACCTGTTCAAGAGCCATCTACTTGGTGTACGGCACGTGCCTGGCCATGCACAGACCGGTGAGGTACTGGGTGTCCTTCCGGTAAGCCTGCATGAAATAGCTTGAAGTTTTCGCTATCGTCAGCTGCATGTTCAACGAGATGGGGTGCAGGTGATGAGCAAAAGTGGAATTACCGGTGACGGCGAGCGTGGGACGCTGCGCCTGGAGGA